>CAYFHZ010000509.1:0-2670 GCA_964342535.1 uncultured Bacteriovoracaceae bacterium
CCAAAGTATTACCTTTGGGTTTCTCATGACATTAATTGGGAAGTTAATATAATCTGATTCACAGTTTATCGCTTGCATATTATCGTCAATATAATCATAGACTTCTCTTGAACCTATAATAAAAGAAGAAGTTGAAATACCTTGATGAAATTTTTTGTATTTATTAGTAATAACACCTCTTTTCATTAGCTCAAAAGCACCATTTGACCACATCTCAGTATGAAGTCCTAAATCCTTATGATGGACAAGGTTCATCGCAACAGCATCAGGTATTGAACCTATACCTAATTGGATAGTCGCACCGTCCTCTACAAGGGTCGCGACATTTTTTCCAATCTGTAATTCTACATCGGATAGTTGAGGAGCATTTGACTCATAAATGGGAGTATCAAGCTCAACAGCATAATCAATATCATTAATATGAATAAAGCCACTTCCGTGAACTCTAGGCATTTGAGGATTAATATGTGCAATCACCATTTTTGCTGTCTCAACAGCAGCTTTGGCGATATCAACACTTACACCTAAGGAGACCATCCCGTGCTTATCGGGTGGAGATACTTGAACGAAGGCAACATCTAATTTTTTATATCCTCGTTTAAATAACTGGGGAATCTCTGAGAGAAAGCATGGTAAATAATCAATTCTTTCATGATCAATATGCCCTCTTAGGTTTTTTCCCGTAAAAAGGTTTGTTATTTTAAAGTTTTCATAATCTGGCTTCGCAGGATACCATTCACCTTCTGTATGTAAGTGAATAAATTCAATATTTTTCAAATCACTGTATTCGTCACAAAAAACTTTAATCATCTCTCTAGGAGTTGCTGCTCCACTATGTACGAATATAGTAGAGTCATTATAAATGTGAGAAAACGCTTCTTTAAAACTAGAACATAACTTCATTACTTTTCCTTTTTACTATTTCTAGACTATTAAACATGAAGCTACGTTCAGTGAAAAGTCTTAATTTTCTAATATCCAGTTCTTCGCATCCTCTAAACAATCATTTGAAAAAGTCTTAACATCCGCAGGTATCAGTGGTGCAAAAATATTTATTGAATGTTTGATCCAGCTAATGTCTGAGACCATCGCAATTTTCTTAAAGTGATTAAAGTGCTTAATACCAAGCTGAAGGTCTTCAAGAGCGGCTCCGAAAGTGATTTTTTTAAAATGAGGACCAAAGTACAGGAGTAAACTAACCTTTTCTTCGCCATACTTTTCTAATAGAGGATCTAAAACATACATGTAATCTTCTTGATTTAATTCTTCACTTACTTCAAATCCAAATACATGATGTCCATTAAGTTTCAATGATTTTAACATAACAACCTCTCTTTTTGGCCTTATACAATATTAAGTCTGAAATAATGGGACTTATATGTATTTCTTAATTTCATAATCACACTTTTATGGTAAAAAAGAGCTGATTTAAATCAATTTTTTAGATGTTTATAAAGGTGAATGAAATGAAATCTTTTGAGATGAATTTTGATGGTTTAGTTGGGCCAACTCATAATTATGCTGGACTATCTGCTGGTAATGTTGCCTCGATAAAAAACGCTGGTGGGGTTTCGAGTCCTAAAAAAGCTGCCCAGCAGGGATTACTTAAAGCTAAAGCATTAAGTGATTTAGGCATCCCTCAAGGTATTCTTGCTCCTCATTTACGTCCTGATCTTAGTATACTTAAAAGAATTGGGTTTACAGGTTCTGAAGAACAAATCATTGAAAAAGCTTTCAAGCAGGCACCAGAGATTTTAGCCGCTTGTTATAGTTCTTCGGCAATGTGGACTGCAAATGCAGCAACTGTCTCTCCAAGTGCAGATACTGAGGATGGTAAAGTTCATTTTACAGTTGCAAATCTAAATAATAAGTTTCATCGTTCAATAGAACATGAATTAACAGGAAAAATTTTAAAAGCTACCTTTCCTGATAAAAACTATTTTGTACACCATAGTGCATTACCTGGTGTCTCTCATTTTGGAGATGAAGGAGCGGCCAACCATACTCGTTTTTGTTCAGAGTATGGAAAAGCTGGGGTTGAGTTTTTTGTTTATGGTAAGTATGGATTCAGAGCTGATAAGCCTTTTCCTAAGGTTTTTCCAGCTAGACAAACTTTAGAGGCTTCTCAGGCTGTAGCTAGACTTCATGGATTACAAGATCAAAATGTCGTTTATGCTCAACAAAACCCAGCTGTAATTGATGCTGGTGTTTTTCATAATGATGTTATTTCTGTGGGTAATAAAAATGTCTATTTTTATCATGAGTATGCTTTGCTTGATACGAAAAACGTTTTAAATGAGCTTCAAAGTAAAATGGGAAGTGAGAAACTTCACTGTATTATGGTTCCTGCATCAGAGGTGAGTGTTCAAGATGCTGTAGAAAGTTATCTTTTTAATAGTCAACTCATTAGCTTAGAGAAAGATTCAATGGCCATTATTGTACCTGAGGAATGTCGCAGTAATAAAAATGTATGGAATTATCTTCAAAAACTAATTACAGCGGATACTCCAGTTAAAGAAGTTAAAGTTTTTGATGTAAAAGAAAGTATGAAAAATGGTGGTGGACCAGCCTGCCTGAGGTTAAGAGTTGCCCTTACTGAAAAAGAGATAAATGCTGTTAATCCGAATACAGTACTCAATGATAAACTATTTTCAGAACTTAATTCATGGG
>CAYFHZ010000510.1:0-2665 GCA_964342535.1 uncultured Bacteriovoracaceae bacterium
AGTCATAGTAACGAAAAAAATCCCATGGTTCTTGCTTCTGTCTCAAAGATCTACACGAGCTATTATGTTTTGAATAAACTCTCCCCTACACAAACAATCAAAACACAAATCTTCATGAGTAAAAATGCTCGTATAGAAAACCAAGTTCTCATTGGTGACTTGATTGTAGTTCCCAATGGAAACCCCTTTATCACCTCTCAAAATTTACTAGATCTGATCTATCAAATTAAAAGTAAAGGGATTCAAGAAATCAAAGGAAATTTTTTAATCTCTACTAATAACTACTGGTCGACTGAAAGATTGTCATCACTAGGCTTGGAGGATCAACCAGACAATCCTTCGATGGGACCATTTAATGTCGAGTTTAATCGGTTTAGTTTTGATAACAAACATAATTTACCCATTCCCCAAATGCCTTACCTCGCTATAAGACCAAAAAAGATTAATGAACCTGGCTTACATTACAAGTTTAATAATATGAATAATAAAAAAGAGACTTGGTTTTATAATATAACTGAAAACCATAAACACCGAGAAGATATTCCAACAAGAAATAGTACGATTTTCTCAGCAAACTATTTTAAATATTTAGCAAATCTCCATGGCCTTAAGCTTCCCTCCCCTCAAGTCCAAAAATCACTTGAATATTCTAATTTAATAGCAGAGCAAGAAAGTCTCCCCATATATAGGCTCGTAGAGCTTGGAATCGAGTACTCAAATAATTTGATTGCTGAAATGCTTCTTCAACAAGTCGATCCTTCAAGTCCTTTAGAGGCCAGCAAAAATATGATTAATTGGTACAAAGAAGTTTATCCTCAAGACAAATTTTTATGGAAATCAACTAATCTCATCAATGGGTCAGGTCTTACTTTAAATAACAAAACAACTGCTCAAAATTTATCTTTAGTTTTGGCCAATATTTATAAATCTAAAACGTTAAAGAGAAACTTCATTTCCTATCTCTCAATTAGTGGACATAGCGGTGGAATACGAAGAAGACTCAACTCTCCAAATCATAGTTTTCAAGTCTATGCTAAAACAGGATCTTTGTATTATGTTAATAATCTTGCCGGCTATATTAGAGCTAAATCAGGTAAGCTTTATTCTTTTAGTATATTTACGACTGATACTAAAAAACGTAAATTACTTAATCAAAAAAATTCTAAAATAGTTGATGATATTCGAAACAAGTCGAAGAGCTGGTATAGCTCTTCGAATATGAAAATTGATTCAATCTTAGTTCAATTTATCAAAAATCATTAGAAGATATAACCTATATTGAGATTAATCTGAGATTGATTTTGAATTTCAATAGTATCTACAGGAGTACTCCCAGGGCCATTTGTCTTGTAGTTACCTACATTATAAACTCCTTCACCTAAAACATAGAGCTGATTACTAAACATATACTGATAACCAAGGTTAACACCATAAGTGAGCCCAGATGTAGTTGGATTATCATTGAACTCTACACCGCTAGGACCTTTTACAAGCTCAAAACTTGAATATCCCAATTGCCCTCCAATTAAAAACCCTGATAATACTTGATACCTATAACCTACAAAAGTAGAGTTCACCTTAGCAAGTTCATTTGCGGACTTGATTTCAACTTTTTGCTCAGGATTAATTTCTATAAAAACCTGGGATGCTTCAAATTGATAACCAGCCCTTAGTCCTAAATTCTGACCTTTAAAATTTCCTTGTAACTTTCCATTCGTTTCATGTTGAACGACCTTTTTATAATTATCTTCAAGACCTATTCTTAACTCTAGAAAAGGAGAACTAGCAAGAGCGGAAAATGGTAAAAATGCTAACAATAATATAATCTTCATTATTTCTTTCCTTTTTTGAATAATTTTTTATATTCTCCGTACCCTTTTTCATCCAGTTGAGCATAAGGAATAAATTTTAATGCAGCAGAATTCATACAATATCGTTTTCCGCCTTTCTCTTTAGGTCCATCATTAAAAACATGACCAAGATGTGAGTCTGATTGTGAACTTCTTACCTCTGTCCTAGACATAAAATGAGTATTATCTTCTTTTGTATTAATAACTTTTTTTGTGATAGGTTTCGTAAAACTTGGCCATCCAGTTCCTGAATCATATTTATCTAAAGAGCTAAATAAAGGTTCTCCCGAAATAGGGTCAACATATATTCCTTCTGCATGATTATCCCAATATTTATTTTTAAATGGTAATTCTGTACCATTTTCTTGGGTGACTCTGTATTGAGTTGGAGTTAGCTTTTTCTTTAGGTCTTCTTTTGACAATTTAGATAAATCTTCTCTTGCTGACACATTTAAACAAAACAATAATAAAAAAAATATTCTCATAACATCTCCTATAAGAAGGTTCTATGAGAATATTCGTAATAAAAAATCAAAATGTTACAAAGAAAAACAAGTACCTAGCGCCCTACCTGGCGTTAATATTTAAAAATTAAATTAATACCTTTAATATCAATAACTTAATTTTACTCTAGGAAAATAAATCTTCGACAGGTACTTTAAAAAAATTTGATATTCGCATGAGAATTTCAAGTGTCGGGTTTGTACTTGAAGCCTCTAAACGTTGAATATGTCGTTGGGATATGCCAATACTTTTTGCAAGTGCATACTGAGTTACATCATGTTTTTCTCTGAGTTTTTTTAAGTTCGTTGCAA
>CAYFHZ010000511.1:0-2658 GCA_964342535.1 uncultured Bacteriovoracaceae bacterium
ACAATTATCTGCTATTCTAACACTGTAATAATATAATAATTCTTCTTTTTTCATTGCATCTGGATGTGTAAAGTCAAATCTTAAGGAGTCAGCACTTACTCTAGAACCTGCTTGTTTTACATGTGAACCCAGTACTTCTATTAAAGCTGCTTGTAGCAGATGAGTTGCACTATGGTTTCTCATAGTTAGCTCTCTGGATTCTTTTGAAACAGTAAGATCATACTGATTATTTATTTTAAAAGAGCTAGATTGCTCATTCGAAATATAATGAACGATAAGATCATCCACTGGTTTTTGAGTATCTAATACAGCAACTTCATTTATCATTCCAAGGTCACCTACTTGTCCTCCACCTTCGGGATAAAATGGAGTTTTATCAAAGACTAAAGCTGTGTATTCTCCTGTATCAACCTTTGCTAATAAAGTTTGAGTAGATGAAAGAGTATTATGTCCTATAAATTCTGTTTCACCGTGACTTGATCTAATATCATAAAAAAGTTTTAAATTATCTTCTTGAACTTCAAATTTAGATGCAGCTTTTGATGTTGCCTTTTGCTCTGCCATAGCATCATCAAATCCTTGATTGTCTAGCTTCAACTTTTTTTCCTCAAGGATTGTTTCGGTTAGATCAAGAGGAAAACCATAAGTGTCATAAAGCTTAAAAGCGATTTCACCGGCAAGAGTATCTCCAGTTTTTAAATTTTTTGTTTCTTTTGTGAGTAGATCAAGTCCTGTTTTTAATGTTTGCAGAAATTTATCTTCTTCTAGCTTTAACATCTTTATGGCCAAGTCAGAATTTGCAGCATTTTGTGGATATTCTTTTCCAAGAGTTTCAAATAGAACAGGTACAAGTTTATAGAAACTTGGTTCTGTTAATCCTAATTCATTTAAATGTCTAATTGCACGCCTTATAATTCTTCTAAGAACGTATCCTCGTCCCTCGTTACCAGGAATTACTCCATCAGTAATGAGCATACTTGCTGCTCTGATGTGGTCACAGACAATTCTTATACTTGCAGTATATTTGGAATCAGAATATTTTTTTCCAGATAATTTTTCAATTTCTTCACGAAGAGAAGCAAAACCATCAATATCATAATTCCAGTATACATTTTGAAGACATGCTGTAAGTCTCTCAAGACCAGCACCTGTATCTACAGATGGTGCAGGTAATGATCTTCTTTGTATTTGTCCATTATCATCTTTATATTTTTCAAACTGCATGAAAACGAGATTCCAAATTTCTACATATCTTCCTTCATCAGCAAGTAAACATTCAGATGTGTCTGCACCATCTGAATATGCTTCACCATGATCATAAAATATTTCTGAACATGGTCCACATGGGCCAATATCACCCATCTCCCAAAAATTATCCTTATCACCCATATAAAAAATACGATCAAGTGGGATACCTTCTTGTTCATGCCAAATCATTCTAGCTTCTTCATCTGTATTATGAACAGTTACATAAAGTTTTTCTTTTGGAATATTTAATTCCTTTGTAAGGAATTTCCAAGCAAAGCTTATGGCCTCTTTTTTGAAATAGTCTCCAAAAGAAAAATTTCCTAACATTTCAAAAAATGTATGGTGCCTTGCCGTAAACCCAACATTATCAAGATCGTTATGCTTTCCACCGGCACGAACACATTTTTGTATGGTAACAGCTCTTTTATTTTCAGGTGTATCTTTGCCTGTAAAATAATCTTTAAATTGATTCATACCAGCATTTGCAAAAAGAAGTGTCGGATCATTTTGGGGAATGAGTGGTGAAGAATCAATTTTTTGATGTCCATGTGATAAAAAGTAATTTGTGAATTTTTCTCTTACTTGTTGAGTGCTTAACATGAGCAATTCCTTATATTTAACTATTATTTCGAAAATAATTTATATAACATTATTAATGAAAGATTAAATACTATTTGTAAGAATGACTGTATGCAATTTGATATACTTATAGCCTCTTACGGGCGTCCAACATTACTAAGAAAGTGTCTTCATAGCATTGCGCTAGCCAAGGGAGTTTTAAGTCCTTGTGTTTATGTTTTAACGCAAAGTCAAGATGCCGAAACTATTGAAATTATAAAAAACTTTCTGTCTGAGTTAAAAATTAAACTAATAGAAACAGCAGAAATACTAAGTCCTGGTGCGTCTAGAAATTTATTGATTCAAAATTCTAGTTCAGAATATATATTTTTTTTGGATGATGACGCATATTTACCTCAAGACTATTTTTTGGCCTTAGAAAAGATGAACAATCAAAAATTCGATATTTTAGGGGGGCCAGATCTAGCATCAGAAGAGAGCAACTTACAAAAAATAATTGGTTATGTTTTAGCAAGTCCTTGGGTAATGGGACCAACAAGTCAAAGGCACTGTAAACATAATGAAGGACAGGTCATTGAAGCAGGTGAGGTTGAACTTACACTTTGTAATTTGTGGATAAAGCGAGAAATTATAAGTAGAACGAATATTAAATTTATTGAAACTCTTTCTAGATGTGAAGAAAACATTTTTATAGATGAACTAATAATGGCCGGTGCAAGAGCTTATTATTTTTCAGACTTATTTGTTTATCATAGGAGAAGAGAATCTCTAGTAAAAGTTGCGAATATTCAATTCAAGTCAGGCCATAGTCGAGGACAGGCCATGAAAAGA
>CAYFHZ010000512.1:0-2658 GCA_964342535.1 uncultured Bacteriovoracaceae bacterium
TTCATCAACTCCCCAGCCAGTCATTATTCTTTCAAATACTTCTGCAAAATAATAGACATAAGCTGGCCCTGATGCAGTAACCACTGTTAATTTATTGAAAAGTTCCTCATCTTTTAAAATTTCGACCTGAGAGCAACCTTTAAACCAATCTGAAATTTTAGTGACTATTGGCTCCTCTATCCCTTCAGGAAAAAGTAATAAGCTTATCCCCTCATTATACTTCATAGGTATACTTGGCATAAGTCTTATAACGTTTTTTGAATTCAAACCTTTTTGAATATCGACAAGAGACACTGCTGCTAACATAGATATAAAAATAGTATCTGATTGATTAAAATGCTCTAGATCCACGGCCAGGCTTGGAAACTGTTGAGGTTTACAACCTATAAATATAACTTCACATCCCTCTAAATCACTTAAACTGTTAACACTTTTACCATCGACCTCTTTGGCCAGAAGTTCTGCCTTCGTATGTGAAGGAGTATAAGTTTTAAAATTTAAATCTTTATTAAAATTATAAATTCCTTTAATAACAGCACTGGCCATATTGCCACAACCAATAACTCCAATATTCATATAATTCCTTATTCTCTAATATGCCCATCACCGACAACAACAAAACGAGAGGTCGTCATTTGCTCTGCTCCCATAGGTCCATAAGCATGGATTTTAGTAGTGGAAATTCCAAGTTCAGCACCTAATCCCAGTTGGCCTCCATCATTAAAGCGAGTTGAGGCATTAATCATGACACAGCTTGCGTCAACATTATTCAAGAAGGTCATACAACGTTCTTGGCTTTCAGAAACAATACATTCTGAGTGATGACTTCCGTATTTAGCAATATGTTCAATGGCCTCTTCTAAATTTTGTACCGTCTTTATAGATAATATATTATCAAGGTATTCTGTGGCCCAGTCTTTTTCAGTAGCTTTTTCCATAGCATACTCACTATCTGTAGCTAGCCTAAAAAGATCATCAACATAAAGTTTTGTATTCGTTTCTTCGAATCTTCTTACTAAACGATCTGCAAATTGTGGTAAGAAATCTTTATGTATCAGTAATGTCTCGATAGCATTACAGACTCCCGTTCTCTGAGTTTTAGCATTCATCACTAACTCTAAAGCTTTTTTCACATCAGCTTCTTTATCCACATACATATGACATAGTCCCTGATAATGTGCAATGACCGGCATTTTGGCCTCTTTAGATACATATTCTATAAGTCCATGCCCACCTCTTGGGATAACTACATCAATATACTCACTAAGGCTTAATAGTTCAGCAACTTCTTCTCTTGAGTCAGAGGCAAGAGCTTGAACCGCTTCTTTAGGAATATATTCAGCAATAGCTTCTTGTACAATGTCGCCTAACACTTTATTAGAATGCAAAGCTTCCTTTCCACCTTTTAGAATGATGGCATTTGAAGACTTAAGAGCTAAAGCGGCACAGTCAATAACAACATTTGGTCTACTTTCAAAAATCATAAGTATAACACCAAGAGGTACTCTTTGTTTTTTAATTTTCAAACCAGCTTTATTAGTATGTTCATCATAAAATGCTCCAACTACTTCAGGCTGGTTCTTAATCTCTTGAACACCTTGAATCATTTGATCTATTCTTTCGCCGGTTAATAAAAGACGATCAAGCATAGCAGGGTTTAAATTACTTTTTTCTGCGGCCTGCATATCTAATTTGTTTTTTTCAATAATTAATTCTTTTGAGTCACTCAGTTTAGAAATAAGAGAATCAAAAATCTTATTTCTTGTTTCATTTGTTAGCCCCATAAGGACTCGTGATGCATTTTTGGCATTTTTTGCTAATTCTTTCATTATTTATCCTCTAACTGTTTTTACTAATTCAATTTTTTTCTCAAGAACAAGATTTATAGTATGTATAACTTCAATAGAAGTTCTAAAACCTAGTATCTCCTCTATATCATCACTATGATTTCCCATTATTTGAGCGATTTCACTCCGATCGTATTCACAAACACCGGAAGCAAAAGCTATACCATTTCTACATATCTCAATACAA
Organism: uncultured Bacteriovoracaceae bacterium; assembly: GCA_964342535.1. Classification (GTDB taxonomy): domain Bacteria; phylum Bdellovibrionota; class Bacteriovoracia; order Bacteriovoracales; family Bacteriovoracaceae. The sequence continues at coordinate 2,035 of CAYFHZ010000512.1, forward strand.
TCTCCTTTATAAAAGTCCCCTTCAAGTCCAGTGATACCGCTTGGAAGAAGGGATCGACCTTTCATAAGAGCATTGTAAGCTCCTTCGTCAACTTCGATATAACAATTGGGTTTTCGCATGGACATAAGCCATGCCTTACGTTCCTCAGGGTTATAATCATTTTTCGTAGCAAAGTATGTTCCAACTTGTTTTGTTAGTGGGTCGATAATCATATTATCATTTTCTTTAGAGCTTATGATCGCCTTAATTCCAAGATTGGTTATTTTAGTTACGGCCTGTATCTTAGATTCCATGCCTCCCCGACCTGTCTGAGTTTTTCCCTTGAAGTCTACTTTTGTAAGGTCATCATTAAAGGCCACATGTGAAATTTTTGTAGCATCCTCAAATTGAGGATCTTTGTCATAAAGCCCATCTGTAGAAGTTATGATAAGTAGAGCATCCGCATTTACCATTTGAGCTGTTTGGGCTGCCAAGTGATCATTATCTCCAACTGTTATTTCGGAATAGGAAATGGAATCGTTCTCATTTAAAATGGGTGTAATATCATTTTGTAATAAAACATTAATAGTTTGTTTCGTATGTAGAAACCTTTTACGATCTCGAAAATCATCATGAGTAAGTAAG
>CAYFHZ010000513.1:0-2648 GCA_964342535.1 uncultured Bacteriovoracaceae bacterium
AAACTATAGAGATTTTCAATTGTATTTCTATTGCCATTTAATACATAATAGCTTCAGTTAAATAAGCTTAATAACTTTATAAGGAGAATATTATGAGTTCATTAGTTACTAAAAAAGCACCAGAGTTTACAGCTACAGCAGTTATGGAAGACGGAACATTCAAAGAAGTTTCACTTTCTGACTACAAAGATCAGTACGTACTTCTTTATTTCTACCCACTAGATTTTACATTTGTATGTCCATCTGAAATCTTAGCTTTTAACTCTAAAGTTGCTGAGTTCAAAGAAAGAGGTGTTCAACTTCTAGGTTGTTCAATCGATTCAGAATTCTCTCACTTTGCATGGAGAAACACTCCAGTAGAAAAAGGTGGAATTGGAGAAATTTCTTATCCTCTTATCGCTGATAAATCTAAAAGTATCGCAAGAAATTACGGAATCCTTTTCGGAGAAGAAGTTGCTCTTAGAGGTCTATTCCTAATTGATAAAGCTGGTGTTGTAAGACACTCTACAATCAACGACCTTCCACTAGGAAGAAATGTTGAGGAAGCTCTTAGAGTTGTAGATGCACTTCAATACACTGAAGAGCACGGTGAAGTTTGTCCAGCTAACTGGAAAAAAGGTGAAGAAGCTATGAAACCAACTGCTGATGGAGTTGCTTCATACCTTTCTAAACATGCTAAATAATTTTCCCCAAGAATTATTTTAATTCCCAAGGCCTTCTTTTAAGAAGGCCTTTTTTATAAATTATCGACCATCTTTTAAAGATTCAAATAATGACAAACTGACTTAAAAAGTTGGCGAAAAAAACTTGTTATTTCAGTTCAAATTCATTTATGCGCCAACAATCAACACCTTATAGTTATACTATTCTTTTTCAAAATATAATAATGAAAAGGAGTTCTATTGGGGGCAAAAAAAATTGAAGCACAACAAAGTAGTTATAAACTTAGTCTCGCAAAAGACTTAAGCCTTTACAATTTTCAATCGCATTTTCTACCGACCCTATTTTATCGTTTCATTAGTATCTATTTATTTATTACCATATTTCATTTTTTAAACTCAGACCTTTTTGTATATAAAGAGTATATTCCACTTTTATTAACCGGAACCAAGAAAATTATTTTCCTGAAAACATTAGGGGTTTTACTTATCGCTTATATTGCAACTCCTCATGAGGAAGCTCAAGCAACTATTAAAGGAATTAAATGCTATATTAAACATCATTCATTCAGTGAATCAATGGACCAAATAATATATTCTTCAGATATCGAAACTTGTGGCATTTTTACCTTCTTTAGGGATCAACAAACTATAACTTGGGATAATATCAAAAATGTAAAACAATCAAGGCTACTTTTTTGTCCCGTCCTTAATATATATGATAAAGACATGAATAAAATTGGATTTATGTATTTTTCCCTTAAAGATAAAAATAAGTTTTTTGACTTTATAAAAGAGCATGCAGGAAGTGATCACCCTCTTTTGTCATTACAAAAGAAGTAATTTACTTTTTATTTTATTCACTCATTATCCAGTCTGTTACCAAATCTACAAATGGAATGGTAATACCATTTTTAGTTATTCTATTTTTTGGCCGATAATGCATTGGTTCCCAAGGTTTAGAGGAGTATCCTCTATTTGAATCTGCTGCTTTTGAATTTATTGCAATGGCCTTCCATTCATTTTCAATCTCACAAGCAAATACCCCACCACTATCACCATAGTCAAAACCTGATTTCTCATCGGTGTAAGAACTTGTATTTAGAACTGGTATAATAAGAGGTTTTTTCATTTTAATTTTTTCATGTCTTATAACCTTCATTTGCTCTTTCATCACAAGCATATAACTCTCCTTAAATAAGGAAATAAACTGCTCATAAGCAAGAGGTCCAACTTTAGAATCATAAACTATATTGTAATTATAATCATAATTACTCCAAAACTTTTCAAAGACAGAAGTCACTTCTTCACTTTCCATTTTAATAAAATGAAAAAACTGTGGAAAAAAATATTTATTAAACCATATTTTAGAGCTCATCGAATTTGCAAAGTACTGAGACATATTTTTAAAATCGTAATCCATTGCAATTTCTGCTTCTGCTTCTTCAAAGTCATAAATTTTTAAATCATCAATAACAACACCATTAAACTTCCTAAATTCATTTGTATTGTTAAGACCGTAACCAAAACTTGCACATTTGTACTCTTTTGGATTTCTTTGAATATTTAAAATTTCATTTTCTGTTGCAAGCTTAACTTCTGAGGAAAAGAAACTATCTAGAGTTAATATAGCAATATCTATCTCTGGATGCATTCTCATCGATATCCCTTCAACTCTTTTTCCATTGCATGTAATATGAATATCATTTATATCTTGCCAATGATTAGCACCCGAAACATTATATGAACTTGGATCCTGAACAAGACAATGCTTTGCCGTAATTAATTTATTTCCAACAGTTATAAATCCAGAACATACCCCAAGAGTTTCATGATCTTTATACATTGCCTCTAATAAGCAGGATTGACTCTTTATCTCTTCGACTTGAATAAGAAATTTCCCTTTAACAGCATAGGCAGAAAAAGATAAATTGATAAAAAATATTAATATTAATTTATTCATTCAAATAGACCTTATATTCAGACTGC
>CAYFHZ010000514.1:0-2645 GCA_964342535.1 uncultured Bacteriovoracaceae bacterium
TTTATTCATATGTTGATAATAAAATTTACAATCAAGATAATCACATGATGAAAAATTAAATATTTGTGGCCCCATCTCAACTGCCCCCCACTCTTCTTGAAAAAAAAGATGTGTCTTAAAGTTTAGCACCCCAATCCCCATAAAAGTATCAATTCCTAACAAATCATTTACTAAGTAATGTGTCCCAGTGTACATATCTTTAAAAAGTGACATATCACCATTACCTTTATACTTTGGATTCACAGTCCAACCACCACTATATGCAATATTATACCCTTGAGTTGCAAATTCATTTAACAAATCATTTATTGGTCTTGCCTTAAAAACATTTTGTGATCTCAAATAATTATCCATGGCAAATGAAACAGAGTATTCTTCGCACTTCATCTTGCGAATGAGTTTATAAGCTAAAACAATTTCATCTAAAACCTCATCAACGAATAAAACATGAGTACAGATAAAGTCATCTTGATCAAAAGGAAGATAGGAACTATTATGCTTACTCCAGTACCCCTTTTTTTTCATTCCAACTAGCATATTAAAGTATTTTTTTGCTGATTTTTTCTCACTATTCATAAAAAAATCATCTAGAACTACTAGTCTCAATCTCATATCCTATCCTTTTATTTAGATTTAATAATCTCTAAACATTTCGGATAAAACACATAAACCTATAGTCCTTTTGGAATATATTAAATATATGCCTTATTTTCTGAATAAAACGTCTGATTTACAAAACTTAATCTATCGAGTAATTATGCAGTCTATACGTTTTAATCCGGTAGGAAGATTTAAACTGGCCTCATAACCATTTTTTACACGGGTTAAGTATATAAAAGCTCCGTATTTACCACTCCACTCTCCTGAACAAGATATTGACTCTAATGCTCCCTCATCGTCATATAGAGTATGACAATTATAAAAGTCTGCAGTTCTATATTTAAACTGAGCTCTGCCTTGCTCTAAGTTTCCATCTTGATCTAGACTCACTGTTGCTATAAGAGCATCTGGATAACCGCTGCATGCAATTTTTTCATAATCTGCTAACACATTAAATGAAATGAATACTGTAAAAAATGTCATTAATTTTTTCATCAAACTCTCCTCTTAGAAATAATATTCATCCTTATACATATTGATCATCCCTGACGTGAAGAATATAAGGTAAAGAAAGTTATAATTAAAATTGTAATTTTATATTGTTGTAATAAAAATTTTTTATATCATATAAATGTCCGTACTTTAGCAAGATTCCTTATTAAAACAGCTACCTATTAAATAGGTTGACCTACCTACTTAATAGGTATATAATCAGATTATGATTGAAACTATTTTTGGAAATAAAACCGCATCAAAGCTTATGCTTTATCTTTACCACTATAATGAAGCCTATGCATCTGGTGTGTCTCAGGATATGCAAATAACCTTAAGCCAAGTACAAAAACAATTAGATAAATTTGAAGCTGCTGGAATTTTAGTTAGTAAAAAAACTGGAACAACTAGGATTTATCAGTTTAATCCTAAGCTAGGGATAGTAAAAAAACTTAGAAGTTTTATAGGTGAATTTTACAAGCAAATTCCTCTTGAAGAACGAGAGGCTCTTTTTGAAAAAAGAAGAAGACCCCGAAGAAAAGGCAAACCTGTTAAATGAGTAAGTTCGATTTTAAAATTTGTAATGAAGAACAACTATGGAACTTTGTTGCAAGCCATCTTAAAGAAAAAGGAATTGATACAGTTCTAGTTGGAGGTGCTGTGGTTTCAATTTACACTGATGGCCTATACCAATCTGGAGATTTGGATTTGATTAAAACATCTATGTTTGTAACTGGACTAGAAGATGTAATGAAGGAAATTGGTTTTATAAAAACTTCACGCCATTTCGAGCATCCTGAATGCAAACATATCTTCATTGAGTTTCCTGGCAGTTTTTTAGAAATTGGAGAGGATAGTAATATTATTCCTGATACAAGACAAGTTAATGGGCACACTATTAAAATACTCTCTCCTACAGATTGTATAAAAGATAGACTTGCAAGTTATATTTATTTTAAAGCTCAAGAATGTTTTGATCAGGCCATTGAGGTCCCAAAGAAGCATCCCATTAAACTAGGTAAAGTTAAGAAATGGTGTATCAATGAAAATAGAGCTGATGTCTTTGAAGAGTTTAAAAAGCAATTAAGTTAGAAGGACTTCTTTATCCCTTAAAACCAAGAAAACTCTTATTAATATTTTTAACTAGCTTACTACTTATTTGCCCTACATTTAAAAAGATAAAAGAAGGCGTACTTATGATGATACCTATTAAAATCCAAGAAAATCAAATTGAATCAGGAAAATTTTATGTTTCTTGTGAATTTGATAATATTGTAGATAATAATTGCCATCTAGATACGGGCTCTACGTATACCTCTGTAATATGGACTCCAGAAATAGGAACCTATCCTATAACAGGCATAAAGAAACGATCTAGTGCTTCTGGAGAAGAAGTAGAGGAAGAAAAAATTACTTTTGATACTTTTCGCATTGGTGACAATATCAAGAGATATTTTGAAGTTGTCAGGTATAAGAAAGAACGTAATCAAGAGTCGAGAGTTGGAATGTCTTTTTTCTCGAATTCTATTTTAAATTTTAACTTTAAGGATGGA
>CAYFHZ010000515.1:0-2644 GCA_964342535.1 uncultured Bacteriovoracaceae bacterium
AGTTTAGTTTTTAAATACTTCATTTTATATTCATTTTGTGCCAGTAAAGATTTTTGTTCACTTAATCTCATTTGAATATCTAGTACTGCTTGTTGTGGCACTTTACCTGTAGCATAAAGTCCCTTAGATATTTTCAAATAATTAGAAATCCATTCCATATTTTCATTTAAAACGTCATTTTCATTCATTAGCTCTTGCAGTATAATCATGTATTGCCAAAGCATCGACTCATATTCCCGTTGTAATTGTTTCACTTCTGCAAATCTAGAATCTGCCTTTGCTGTCATTGCATCTTTAATTTTTCCGTATTTGCCCGAAAGTGAAAAAGTTTGAGATATTCCAAATTGATATCCTGTCATCATAGATTCATTATGGGAAAGTGATGATTTAGGAAAATTAATGGCGCCAATACTTAATCTTGGGTCGCCAAAGGACCCCTCTTCTTCGGCAATAGATCTAATGGAATCGACTTGTTCAAGTTGTGATTTAAGATATTCATTATTTTGAATTTCCAATACAAGTTCTTTAAAATTTTTTGCATATACATCACGTATTAATTACGTGACAATGATTAAAAAAACACCTTTCATTACATACCCTTTAAATATAGGTTCATGTTAAGTAAAAATAGAAGGTGTGTTTCTAAATGAGAAATTGTTCTTTAATAAGAAAAAGAGATCTTTGAGATTTAAACTTTTGAAATTGATCCGGTATCTTGGGTAGATAACGAATATCCTTAGGGAGACCATTATTAATTTCAAAAGATAAAGTGATATAAATTAATGGAAAACTTTTTAGTCTTAACTCTGAAAAAATATTTTGTATACTCGAATGAAAGCAAATACCATTCATTTCTTCCATACAATTTTTATCTTTAGAATCAGTCTCTTCGTGGCAGCAAGCATGCTCACTTTCAACCATTTTCTCAATTGTACTCTTTGCAAAACAGTTAAGACCACAGTCCATTGCCATGACTTGCACTGAAGTAATAGAGATGATCATGAATAAACTAAATAGTATTTTCATAGTAATTATCATATCATATTATTATTCGGATATACAAATTCAATACTTTAAGTAATAGAAATTATTACTCTGTAATTAGGAGATAAGTGTTTAATTATTCACCAATAAATTATATTCCACCTGTCTATCGCCCACCCTCAGAGTGGAACTCACTCATTATTCAAGTCACTATAGGTTGTTCAAATAATAAATGCACCTATTGTGATATGTATCGAAGTAAGAAGTATTCAGTACGAACATTTCAAGAAATAAAAAGAGAAATAGACCATTGTGTTCAAGCAGGAATTGACCCTGAGAAAGTTTTTTTAGCTGATGGTGATGCTCTGGGTGCCTCCCAAGAGCTTCTCATACAGGTACTTGACTATCTCAATATCAGTTTTAAAAACTTAAGACGCGTTGGTATCTATGCGACAGCTCAAAATATATTAGATAAATCAATACAAGAGCTTAAGCTGCTTGCAAGTAAGAAACTTACTATCGCTTACCTTGGTTTAGAAAGTGGCGATGATAAAATACTACATATGATTGTAAAAGGTAATACAGCTGAAGAAATGACAGCGGCATCCTTAAAAATAAAATCAGCAGGTATGAAACTCTCCACAATTGCAATGTTAGGAGTCGGTGGAAGAGCACTAAGTAAGCAACATATTGAACAAACTGCCAAATTACTTTCTGAAACGAACCCACAGTTTTTCTCTTTTTTAACAACTTTTGCAGTACCCGGAACCCCCTATTTTAAAATGGTTGAACGTGGAAATATATCCCCTCTCACAAGTAAAGAGCTCCTGGAGGAGATGTACCAAATTTTGGACAAATCGAGTTTCAACCTCAACCAAGTCCTGTTTAGGGCCAACCATGTCTCAAATGCAAACCCTATTGGAGGGGAACTTCCAAGAGATAAAGAGACAATATTACGAACATTAAAAAGTTGGATAGAGCAAACACCTGAAGGAATATACCCTCAAGCTCCTACTCAAATGTAAAAACGGCCTTACCTGGATAAGACCGTTTAAAAAAGTGGGGGAATATTATTACTTTTGAAGAATCATTTCAGAGATAATATTGATCTCTACTTCTTCTCCAACAACAAGGCCAAGGGGAATTTTGGCATCATAATTGATATTAAAATCGGTTCTATTAATAGTCGTATGAAGTTTAACTACTGATCTTTGATTTTTCCAAGGATCTACAACTGAACCTGTATATGCACCTTTTAAAGTAACCTCTTTAGAGACACCTTTAATAGCTAACAATCCTTTAACTTCGAGATCATTTACGGAACCTTTTACTGAAGTACTTTTAAAAGTCATTTCAGGATACTTTGCTACTTCAAAAAAATCGGCTGATTTTAAATGGTCATCTCTTTGTTTGATACCTGTATCAATTGAGCTTACTTTAATTTTTACATCAAAACTGGACTTCTCAATATCTTTACCAAATACGGCCGTACCCGTAACATCATTTAGCCGACCTTGAACGGCCCCAACAACCAAGTGTGGAATGACAAAGCCAGCTCTGGTGTGGGCAGTATCTATTTGATAATTACCAGGAAGGTAATCAACTTTTGGTTGAGGTTTTCCACCACCTGCGATAACTTGCGTGGAAAATATTGCTAATA
>CAYFHZ010000516.1:0-2643 GCA_964342535.1 uncultured Bacteriovoracaceae bacterium
AAACCTCATTGAAAAACATAATTTAGATATGAATTTAACTCATGTTGAATTTACTCAATTCGGAAAAAAAGTAGTCTTTTATTTTGTTGCACCATCAAGAGTTGATTTTAGAGGTCTCGTTAAAGATTTAGTTAATGAGCTAAGACTTAGAATTGAACTTAGACAAATATCAGTAAGGGATAGAGCTGCTTCCCAAGGTGCTATTGGGCCTTGTGGAAGAGAACTTTGCTGCTCTTCATTTCTTTCTCGCTATGGAAATGTCTCTATTAAAATGGCAAAGAATCAAAATTTAACTCTTAATTACTCAAAACTAAATGGAGTATGTGGCCAGCTTAAATGTTGTCTGGAATATGAAGATCAAGTTTATGCTTATAAACGAAGAAAATTACCAAATGAAGGTGACTTTGTTCAAACTCGTAATGGCGATTCTGGAAAGGTCACAAAATTAAATATTCTTTCTCAACAATTTGACATGATTACTGACAAAGGAAAAATTAAACGTTTTACTTGTGAAGAGCTAACAAAAATCTATAAAGATGGTGAATATCAATTCCCAAGACATTTTGATAATATCTCTGATGAAACATCTAATATTCATGGACTTCAATACCATGAAGATAAAAAGCTGAGACAACAAAAAAGAGATCAAGAGAAAATGGATAAAAGAGCAAAGAAGAATGCTCACGAAGCTATTTTAGAAATTTCAGACTTTTTACCTGAAAGAGATAGATCACAAGATCTAGTCATTGAAGAGGAAAAAGAAGAAACAAATCAACCAGAAAGTGAAAATATTGATCAACCACAAAGGGAAGATCAAAATGCCCCTCAACAAGGAACAAGATTAGAGCGACCTAAAAAGAATTTTAGGCCTAGAAATAATAATAAACACAGAAATAATAGAAATAATAACCGTAGAAGAAACAATAACAATAATAATCGAAATAAAAACAATGGACAGTCATAATGACTTCACTCAAGGTGCTCCATACTTCAGATTGGCACTTGGGTAAAAAGCTGTTTAGTGCTTCAAGACTGGATGAGCAAAGTTTCTTTTTAGATTTTTTATATAACAAAATTATTAATCAAAAAATAAATCTTTTGATTATCGCTGGTGATATTTTTGATGTTACCAATCCCCCCCATGATGCACTGAAATTATTTTATGAATTTATATACAGACTTGGAGATATTCAAGATTTCACCTGCCTCATTATAACAGGTAATCATGATTCTGAAGCACTCTTTAATATTCCTAAAGACTTCTTTAAGCTTAATAATTGTTATATCTATAATAATTTTGACCTAGAATCAGAAGCTTTAGAACATTATATACCATTCAATGAAAAAACAATTGGCGTAAAACTACTACCCTATTTTAGGAATCATCAACTCCTAAAAAAGCTTCAGGACCCATTAAATCCTACTCCTGAGGAAATTGAGAAATATTTCAAATCTTTTTTTTCTAATTGGTCAAAACCTGCAGATTTTAAAATACTCGTATCACATCATTGTTTCGGGCCATATAGTGCTGCCGGTAGTGAACAGGCCATTTTTTTGTCAGGCCTAGACCACATACCTCTTAATTGGGTCACTCCTTACTTTGACTATGTGGCATTAGGGCATATCCATAAAAAACAAGTTTTGTTTGAGTCTCCACCAATTGTATACACTGGCTCCCCCTACCCACTTCGTTTTTCGGAAAGCAATAATAAAAAAATTGCAATCTTTGAGTGTGATAAAGAATTAAATTTAAAATTTGAAGATATCCCACTATCAAAAAAATTAATTCAACTTAAAACAAATTTAAAAGATTATAAGAATCAAGTTCTAGATATTATATCCCAAGCTCAACAAGATAAAATACCTGTATATTTAGAGGTCATTATACAATTAGATAGGCCAGAGGTCGGTTTAGCTGATGAGATTCACTCCTTATGCTTAAATACCCCTGTGACTTTACTTATGATAAGTCCCATTTTTAAGCAAAATAATGAGAAAGAAACAACTCTTAGTGATTTAGATCAATTAGACTTAAATGAATTATTTATAAATTTTTTTAAAGAAAAATTTGGAGATCAAGTAGTACCAGAAGAATTAATACAAACATTTCAATCTTTAATGGAGGAAAGTCAAAATGAGATTTCACCAAATCATCATTGAAAATATAGCCTCTTTAAAAGGAAAGAATATTGTGGATTTTGATAAAGTTCTTGGTCATTCAAACTTATTTGCTATAACTGGAGCAACTGGTTCCGGAAAATCGACAATTCTTAACTCTATTAGCCTTGCCTTATATGGACAGGTTTACAAAAAGGACTCACAATCTCTTGACTTTGTTACACTCGGAGAAGCTCAGGGAAATATTGAACTCACATTTTCTGTAAATCTCAAAACTTATCTATCAAAGTGGAAACTTAAAGTTAAAAAGCAAAATGGCGAAGATCTAAAAAGACCACAGCTTCAAAGAGATTTATTTGAGCTAAGAGACAGTCAATTTGTACCAATTGAAACACCGATAGAAGAAATAACCAAACTAAACTTTAGTCAATTTTGTAAAACAACCATCCTTAACCAGGGAGAATTTGCACGTTTTCTTACAAGTTCTTTTACTGAAAGAAAAGAGATTTTAGAAAAATTTTATCA
>CAYFHZ010000517.1:0-2640 GCA_964342535.1 uncultured Bacteriovoracaceae bacterium
CTAGCTTGTGATAGAACTGTTTATGTTTTACCCCACTAAGGTCAGTCGGTTAGAATTCTATTTGTACTTTCCCTAACTCCTGGTTTCGCAAAAGATAAGCCAGGTGAAAATGGTAAACCAGGTCAGGTTAGTAAACCTGGTGATTCTAAGAAACCAAGTGATTCAAGCAAGCCAGGTCAAGGACAAGCAAGTAAACCAGGTCAAGGAAAACCAGGACAACCAACTAGACAAGAAAGAAAGGTAGGAATGGTTAAAGTTGATAAATTTAAAAAACCTGAGATAGTAAAAATTGATTCTTGTGAAGGACGCAGAGAAGAGAAACTTGACTACTTAAAGTTAAAATTTAAATCAACTGTAAAACTAAATAAGGTAACTGTAAGCTATGAAGATCGCCATGGTGGAAGACCAACTGGTCAAGAATTTCTTAGAAAGCCAAAGAAAGTTTTTTATGCCGGACAAACTCTTGTATTAGATATTTCTAGTCGAAAGTGTATAGACTCTATAATGATCTATGGAAAACCAGCTAAGCAGGGACGATATTCTCATCCAAATCCAGAAGCAACAATAGAAATTTTTGCAAAAATCAAATAACTTATTACGGTGGCCATATATTGGCCCCTTTTTTATTAACAAATGTTCATATTTTCTAGTTTAGAATATTTTCTACTTAAATTTACATCCTATGAATATAGAACTATTGGCATTCTGACATTCTTTGTATAAGTTTAAAGAAGGGAATGAACAAACATTTGAATACATATATTACAACTTATCTTATAAGAGGATTTGCCCTTATGGCCGTAATCCTATTAAGTCTTAATCTATTTAAGCTAAGTCATTATAATGCTATTGATATTATTCCAATAAACTTTGATCTAGAAAGTTCTGATACTTTGGAAGAAGTTGAGGATGAAGAAGTTGAATTTGTCGATTTAGAAAGTCACATCTATTATTCGCCATATTCTGTGAAAATCTATAATTATAATCCACTTAATATTCAAATTTTAAAGGGACATACCTTTAAATTTATTAAACCCCCTAGAGCTTAGTTCATTTAATTTATTAAAAGATTTAATTGAACTATGTGGGAGGATTTATGAATTTGTTCAAAGAAATTAAAAATGATTTACCAGCAAGTATTGTCGTATTTTTCGTCGCTTTACCTTTATGTCTTGGAATTGCACTGGCCTCAGGAGCTCCTTTATTTTCAGGAATAATTGCTGGAGTTGTAGGTGGTATTGTTGTCGGAGCTTTAAGTGGCTCAAATTTAGGGGTTAGTGGCCCTGCAGCAGGCTTAGCTGTTATTGTCCTAACAGCTATAAAGGATTTAGGAACCTGGGAAGCTTTTTTACTAGCAACTGTATTGTGTGGTTTTATACAATTGATTTTAGGACTTCTCAGGGCAGGGGTTATAGCCTATTTTTTTCCATCTTCAGTCATTAAAGGAATGCTAAGCGGTATTGGTTTACTTATTATTTTAAAACAAATACCACATGCTTTTGGTTATGATAGAGACTATGAAGGTGATTTAGCCTTTATTCAAAATACAGGTGAAAATACATTTTCTTCTTTGCTGCATGCGTTTTCAGCAATTACTCCTGGAGCACTTGTTATTTCTGCCATCTCACTTGTTTTACTGATTTTGTGGGATAAGGTATTATCAAAAAAATATAAGATATTTCAATTGATTCAAGGACCTATTGCAGTAATTATTTTGGGAATTATTATGAATCTACTATATCGTTCAAATATAATTGGTCTTACACTTTCTTCTGATCATATTGTTTCGATACCTGTTCCGGAAGGAATTATGGGCTTTGTTAAGCAGTTTACAATTCCTGATTTTAGTGCCATTTCTCAATTTTCAGTTTGGAAAACAGCATTTGTTATGGCCGTTGTAGCGAGTTTAGAAACCTTACTCAGTGTTGAAGCTACTGATAAACTTGATCCTCAGAAAAACATTACACCAACGAATAGAGAGCTTAAAGCACAAGGGGTTGGAAATATTATATCAGGATTAATAGGTGGTCTACCAGTGACTCAGGTTATTGTGAGAAGTTCAGCCAATATTGCATTTGGAGGAAAAACGAAACTATCAACAATAATGCATGGGTTTTTTCTTCTTATTAGTGTTATGACAATTGCGAGTACTTTAAACTTGATACCTCTAGCAAGCCTTGCAGCCGTTCTGCTTGTTGTAGGTTATAAATTGGCCAAACCAGAACTCTTTATTCAAATGTACAAATTAGGGAAAGATCAATTTATTCCGTTTGTTGCAACTATTTTAGGGATTTTATTTTTTGATTTATTAATAGGTCTTTGCATCGGAATGATTATCGGAATTTATTTTATACTTCAAAACAATTATAATAATTCTCATCATGTTGTGGATAATTGTGTTGTAAATGAAGAAGGTAGTGAAAGTCATCATATCATATTTGCACAGGAAGTAACATTTTTAAATAAGGCCAGTATTATGAGAGCATTAAAAAAAATCAAAAAAGACTCTGTAGTGATATTGGATTTTTCACAAAATAAGTTCTTAGCTCACGATGTAATGGAGGTCGTGAATGACTTTATAGAAAATGCAGAAAGTAAAAATATTAGGGTTGAAAAAAAATAATTCAATGATAAAGAGAG
>CAYFHZ010000518.1:0-2628 GCA_964342535.1 uncultured Bacteriovoracaceae bacterium
GTCCAAGCTCTGAAAGGGTTGTCATTATATCATATTCTGTTTTCCAGTCTGCTTTTAAATATTCTTCGTTAGTAAAACTTTCTGGGGGAATGAGATCAGTATGCATTAATACTAGGACTCTTAATCTGGCCATTTTACCTCGCTATTTTATGACTACCGTTATGGATATACTCTAGAGTGACAACAGAGAGCATTGCTATAAATTGGTTCTTTGATTCTTCTTTTGGTAGTTTAAGTAATAGATTTAATTCATTACATCTTTTAATGATGAGTTGTATAATTTCATTAATTGTATATTGATATGCTCCAGTCCACGGAGTAACGCTTTTTCTTACGTCTTTTTGAATTGATTTTATAAAGTTAGCAGCTTTTATTCGATTTCCCATTTCAGGATTATTTGTAAATAATTTTAAAAGATGCACATCAAATTCATTTGGATAGTCAACTCCGTAGTATTCTCTTTTTTCATTATAATGATCAATAAGTAATTTATTCATTTGGTTTTGGGGATCAATTCTTTTTCTTGTACTAATAAGAGGTTTTACATCAACGAGCTCTTCCATGAGCTTTTCCATGTATTTGAGTTTTTTAAAAGCTCCTTGCCAGTTTTTATACTTTTTTTTCCAGGCAGATCTAGGGTTGAGCCAAACAGCAAATGTTTCTGCAAAATCTTCATCGGGATGACTTTGGGAGTACCATCCATTCAAATGTCGGACATATTTTTTACTAAAAGGTTTTGGAACATAAGTATCTTCATATTTTTCAGATGATTTTCCAAAGATATTTTGTCTTTCTTTTTTTCTTCGTAAGCGATAGGCATTATCAATAGCATGGCCACACTCATGTCTTAAAAGTTTCATGAAATTTGTAGGTGTTCCACCTTCAACATCATAAATTTGTGATTCTTGTATTTTTGCCAATTTTTTATGGGCCAGATAAAAGGGGATAGCAATTCCAGTATGCCCATCAGGAGTGAACCATTCATCAGAAAACCAAAAATATGGTTTAAACAAATGTAGTCCTTTTTGATCTAATTCGTCTTGAAGTTTCTTCAAATAAGGTAAAAGTCCAGTCTTCTCTAATGGAATATACACATCCTTCATTTTCATTTGTAAAATGTCTTGATATGACTTGGTATCCCACTTAGGAGGATTACTTAGTTGAGTAAAAAGCTTAATGATATTCACCTTTGTTTTTTTATTTTATTTTATCAAAGGTTTTAAAAAATTTCATTATTTGCACTAAATAACTAAAAAGCTAACTTTGATCCCATTTTGATTAAAGGAGAGGTGTCTTTCACATTTTATATCTTTGGCAATATCAAATGGTATAATAAGGCCCATTTTCTTGGGAGTATAGTTTTTTTGATAAGTAGCTATAAGATTATTGAAATAGCTTTTTCTATCATTTTTTATTTTTATTCTTTTTCCATATGGAGGATTAGAAATTATAATTTGATCCTGATGATCTATACGTTTAAAAGCATTACCCTGAAACAAGGTGAAGTCCATTTTATTTTCAATCTTGTGGTGTACTTCTTTATCTTGCTCTACACCTGTAAATTTTCGTATTTTCCATAAATTATTCATTTCCATATGGGAACTTATTGATGGAGAAATCCAGTTTTGATATGAATATGTACGACTCTTATTAGCTTGCCAAAAGTTTTTTGCCTCAATTAAAAATGTACAACTTCCACACATTGGATCTAGTAAATTATATTGATGTTCTTTATCTTCAAGAAGAAATAAAAGTAGAGCACTTGCATATGTTTCTCTTATGCTAGCATGACCACGGTAGCGTTTAGGAACTCTTTCATCTAGTCTTTTTCCTGAGGTATCAAGACTAATTGTTAAATGATCTTCATCTATTCTTAGAAAAACAAGTTGGTTTGGTACATTTACAAGTTTAATCGACTCCTTGATTTGATTTGCTTTAAAATAGTCATTGAGGGCACTTATGGCCGTTTGTTCTATTTTAGATGTATGAATGAGTCTTGATTTATGAGCAGAGACTTTAAATTCAATGTTTTCCTGTTTTAGATATTCTTTCCAATTAATTTTTTTTAATATTTTATATAGTTTAGGAAGGTCACGGCATTTTTGTTCTTTTATTCTTAAAAGAACTCTTGTTGGTATCTTAAGGGTATGGTTAAAATTTAAACCATTACTTAGTTCAGTATTAACTAGAACTCCTCCCTTATGGATTTGGATATCGAGATGGCCGTGCTTAAGTTGGATTTCCTGCTTTAATAGGAACTCAAACCCAATAGGGCAATTGAGATAAAATTGTCTCAAATTATCGCTGTCTGTCATATATAAATACCTCAAGAAATCAATAGTTTATTCTTTTAAACTTGTCATCTTGCTAGGGATTTTTTATAAAGCGTCATGGAAAAATTATCCCAACACACGCTAAATTTCAATCCTGAGATACAGGTAAGATATGAATTTGAATTATCAAATGATATGGTTATAGTTGATTTTGAGGTAAAATCACCTCTTCTATCAATTGGAACCCATTTTGACCAAGAAACTTATGATAATTGGAAGCTTTGGGAGTACGATGTCGTTGAAGTTTTTCTGAGTAAGTCTCCAAATAATGGTTATCTTGAACTTCAAATATCTC
>CAYFHZ010000519.1:0-2624 GCA_964342535.1 uncultured Bacteriovoracaceae bacterium
GTAGCAACTAAAGCAGCATCTCCTTTTTTCCCCCTTTCCGTGAACGCTTTTCCAAAGGGTTCAATCATAGTCTCACCACTTTCACATAATCTTTACCAAGATTTTTAAAGACAATAGCTTCTGTCACATCCCCACTAAAATCATATGTATTACCATCAATCTCAATGTCTGGAACATTAGGATAATCAACACTAAAATATCTACTCCCATCTGCAATATCTACCAAATCTGTTGATACAACATTAAATCTTTTCCCGCCTTGACCTAACTCAAAAGTCAAATCTGCAACACCTTTTAAACCACTTTGCAAAGCTAATCTATCACCACAATTTTCACAATCAGTTATAATTTCTTTCCCTAAATAATTATAAACTCTATAGCCTCCGGACTCTAAATTTTGCACTAAAACAATACCCGTCCCTAATCCAAACCTTGTAAACACATCCAATAAGCTCCCACTACTACCCGCTAAATTATCTTCTCCTATTAAGCCTAAATCTGTAACATAAGCTTTTTCACCCTCTAAATTTTCAATCAAGAAATCAAAATTATCATCACTAGGCTCTTCTATCTTATTAGTAACTTTCATAACACTATAAATAGCAATGCTTAACAAAATAGCTGCCAATATATACATCTGACCTCTTTTATTCATATCTAAAGTTAAAATCCCTATATTTATATAATTTTCTTAAGAAAGCCCCAGGCGAGAATCGAACTCGCGACCTTTACCTTACCAAGGTAACGCTCTACCAGGCTAAGCTACCGGGGCCTAAATCCATCCTAAGAAACAGTTTATTTAAATATTGCGGGAGACAGGATTTGAACCTGCGTAGACACTAAGTCATTGGATCTTAAGTCCAACCCATTTTCCAGACTCTGGCACTCCCGCATAGAATAAAAACAGAATAATCACTTTATAAAATTTTCTTAAACTTTATCTATCTCTTCTTCTTTCAAATTTTTCTGACATTCACTACAAACAACTTTTTTCTTCTTACCTTTACCAATAAAAGTACCTTTTAATTTTTTCAAAAATGTCTCTTCAACAGATTTTTTACAGATATCACATTTTACCATACAAACTTAAATCTATCAACCTTTTTAAAATTAACTACTAAAAATAGTAATTCCAACACCTACTCAAAAAATACAACTTTCTCCAAGAGAAATTTTGGTTCTATACACCAATCTTATTTATATATAATCCTAAATTTATAATTATAGAAAATGGAACAATCAAAAATCTCATACAAAACAATAAAACAAAACAAAACACTTTCTCAATTCACTTCAAAAGAAGAAAACTAAACTCTTTCTTTCAAACAACTAACAATAATAGGTAAAACTATAGTAACATCCTGTCTTAAATCACTAAATTTAGCTTCTTTTTTCAACTTCCCCCAACTTATACTTTCTTTTAATTCAGCTCCAGAACTACCTCCTGTTTCAACCCTATCCATAGTTATCTGGACACCATAATCTGCCCCACCTTTAGAACAAAATTGTAAACCTTGTTGTATATAATTTTTAGGAACTCCACCACCTAAATAGATATAACCTTTTTTATCAAACTCCCAAATTAAATTCAAAAACTCATTCAAATCCTTAAACTGATTTATATTCAAACCTTTAAAAGCTAAAATCATAGCAATCCCAGAATCAATAAAACCAGGAACAAATATAGGAATTTTTTTCTTATAAGCACTTCCTAAAATACTATCTTCATTTAACTTACTACCTATAATGCTTAATAATTCTTGAACAGTCTCAGCTTTTTTAAATTCATCTAAATATTTATCAAAAAAATATTCAAGAGGTTTATATACTTCATTATCCATTAAAACATCATAAATTCTATCAAAACCTTTCTCATTTAATTTTTCATCATCTAAGTTTTCATTACCTTGTAAATGACTTCCACCTAAAGCTTCAATCAAATCATGAGTTAAATTAGCACCTGTACTAACAATAACATCTACATATTTATTTTCAATCATTTCAATAACTAAATTTTTCATACCAGCAGGAACTAAAGCACCAGCAAAACCTAAAAAAACTTTACATTCTTTATCTTTAATCATAGCTTCAATAACATCTATAGTTTCACTTAACCTTCTACCACCAAAACCACCTTTACCCATCTCTTTAATTAATTCATTTACATTAATCCTACTTTTAACAGCTTCAATTTTTTTCATATTCTCTAACAACCAATCTTTTATTTATTTTTTCAAATTCAAATTTATTCTTCAAAATCTTAATAACTTTATCCACATCAAATTCTTTACAACTAAATAAGTCCATAACAGCAAAATTTTTCTTAGAATAAGTATGTATAGAAATATGACTCTCAGCCATTAAAATAACTCCACTTATTCCACTTTCATCTCCAGCATTACATCTAACAACCAAAGGTTCAGAAATTTTATTCAATCCTAATTCACCAGGTAAAAAATCTAAAATATTTTTAATTAATTTTAAATCATCCAATTTACCTAAATCTCCACCATATCCTTCCAACATTAAGTGGTTTCCATTTCCATCTATTTTAGAAACTTTCATTTAACAAAAAGAATTCTTAACTACTGCCTCTAACTAAATCAAACATAATAAAATTTAAG
>CAYFHZ010000520.1:0-2619 GCA_964342535.1 uncultured Bacteriovoracaceae bacterium
TTTTTTTCATTTCTTTACTTTGATAAATAGAATGCATTAAGAATTGCTGAGTGCGAGTTAACCAGATTTCATCTTTAAGTCTTTGATAGAGCTTTAAAAAAGCAAGAGCATTTCCAGCAGTTCCATGACATAGAGAAGGACCTTTTTCAAGGGGGCCAGCATCCCAAAGCGTTTCTCCTGCACTTCTAAAAATATCATCAAGCTCTTTATCCTTGGGTAAAATATCAGCTACACTGAGTATAATTCCAGGTGAACCATGACACCAATGAAGAAGTGGTATACTATCACTATCCATCCGCGTCTTCCAATTAACTTGACCTTCATTTGATTGAATTACCAATTTTTTAACAAGATTTATTGTTCTTTCAGTGATTAAATTAATTTCATCACTTGTCAAAAGCTCCTTGCAAGTCATTAGCGCCTGGATATTTCCAAATGTTCCGTGGGCCGCTCCAATGAAACAGACTTCACTACTGAATTTTTGAGTCCACAAATAACATGTGGATACAATGTCCATTTTCCAATTATCCCAGATAGCTCTTTTGGTTTTATCAAAAAGGCTTTTAAATCTAAGATCATTGGTATTTTTATACATATAAAAAGCTGCTAATAATGTTCCCTGATTACCATACAGAACTTCATTAAATTGACTATCAATATGAGACTCAATCAATTTTAATAGTATTTCAGTATTGTTTTCAGAAGCATCAAATTGGTGCTTTAACAATCTAATACCAACTTCTCCAAAAAAAAGTGAGGATACATATTTATCATCATCTTGTGATTTATTCTTTCTATATATGTCCAGGGTATTATTTATTATGGATACATAATCGACATCAGAATTCTTACAATAATTGAGAAACCATAGTATTCCTGCTGAGCCAAAGTAGAGATCTTTATACCCAAGAGTTAAGGAATCACCCTCTTCAAAATCCAAAGGATGGATTGGCCAGAGTTTATTTCTACCGTATGAATTTATAGTCGTTCTTATCAAATGTGAGCAATATGAATCAATCTCTGTTTGAGTATATTCTTTAATCTGTAATTTTTCGTGCCGACTCTGATCAAATACTTTATCCATGATCACCTTTAACTAAGAAAAACGTTGATTGTTAAGTGGCCCTAAATCTATATCCTGACATTTAGAATTAGCCCTAATTAGTAATTTTTTAAATTCCTCTATAAATGGGATGAGTTCTTCTGAAGAGTAACCAGAACTAAAAAAAATCCAATCAAAATCATCTCTAACTTGAGAATTTTCAACTTGATCTAGTTCTTCTTTTAACCTTGATTCTGAGTATGTACAACTTGAAATGGGATGACATTTATTAAGACTCGTATGGCAAAGGTTAAAAGTATAAACTATACCATTTGCAGTAAAATCAGGATTTACGCCAATATACATATCTTCATTATAGAAGCCGATATTTGCCAAAAGTCCATGATTTGCCTGGGCATAACTTGAAATCAAAAGTGATAAAAGTATAAATATATTTATTCTCATTATAAACCTATTCCAGCTCTTCTTTCATTGCAATATCTAGATGCTCTCAATAATTAAGAATAAACAAAGCTTTTTTGAAAAATCTTTCCTGTGTCAATATAATGATCAATTTTTGTCTGTCATACAGAAGTATAAATCTACTTTTGGTCACAAAGTATACTTGCAATTTTTCCAGAAAAAATCTCTGCTCCTTTTTGATTGAGATGATAATTATCTTGCCAATACTGAGGCTCAAAAATCGTTGAAAAGTTCTTAGGGTGAATGGTAAAAGCACTTCCATAACCTGATTCAACAATTTCATTCATAAAGTATGTTACTCCGATAAAATTTTTAATTGTTAAACTTGAAAATTCATCTTTGAGTTTTTCATAAAACATATTATTTTTATGAGAATACGTGATGGAATCATTCCAAGCATCGTTAAAATCCTTCAATCCTTTATTAAATGATTCTTCATTTACTTTCCAAGTGGAATTAAAGATTTTCGTGTACGGTATTTCACCATTAGTTAGGGATTTTTCATATTTTAGAAGTTTTGCAAATGAATCTCGCTCATGCTTAGGCTGAATTGCAAATATATTACTTTTTGTTAAAAACAATTTTTTAACAAAAAGAAGAACATTTTCATAGAAAAATTTTATTTTCAAATCAATTGATGACGCACTTTTAATTGAAAACAAAAAGTAATCTAAGTCAAAATTCATGTATTCCCTTAATTCAACAAATGGCATTAAAGGCTTAGACTGCTTTCTTATTTGCCCAATGTATACAACTGTATTTGAATCGATATTTTTACTATTTTTTAAAAACTTAAGAATTCGATAGAGCACAATAGGAGTTATATTGACAACACTGAAATTAAAACTTCTTGAATGACAACCCCGATTAAACATTTCTGAATCAAATTTTGAAGGAAGTATAGATGTAGCAACATCGCTAGACCCAATAAAAACATGAGTGAATTTTATTTTACCCTCTTTGTTAAATTGCGCTTCTTTAACCGATAAAGTATGGTCATACCTTTGAAGGCATAGAAGTAATAATGAAATTATTCCAGTAAACAAGCATGTAAGCATTAGATTTTTTTTCATAGACTATAATTCACTTTTTAG
>CAYFHZ010000521.1:0-2618 GCA_964342535.1 uncultured Bacteriovoracaceae bacterium
ACTTTCTCTTTGATGAGCATAAATGTCTCATAGCAATCTATATAATAAGGATCATTTTTTTGAGTAACGTACCGAACAGGAATACCATGAAAAGATATAACCAGATCATCAATAGGGTACTTTGTTATATGGTTTTCAATATTTTCTACTGAAAGATCTATAAAAGCTTTTAACTTATGAAACCGAGGAACAAAGTGAAAGTTGGATCTCGACTCGAAATCGGGCACCACCTTTTTAAGGCTATCCGATACTGAGGAAGTCGTTGTATCAGAAAACTGAGGAAACTGTGGAAAAATCCAATACTCTTCGGTGTCTTGATTTTTTATAACATCACTAAAACGTGGTTCAGATAAAATAAAACAAGATTTAACTGAGAAATTATTATTTAAAAACCGACTTATATTCGAAGTAAATTTTTTCGTTAGTTCAATCAATGGAAAAAAACCGCAAAAAACAACTCTAGAATAAGCTTGTGCACTTCTTTTTGGCCTAAAAGGTAATATAAAAAGATTTAATATAAAAAACCATAATGGCCTTGGTACATCAATAACTCTTGGGTCATTTAGAAACTCACGTAGATAAGAACGTACATCTTTAACTTTTAACGATTTCGGAGAGCCTAATTGGCATAGTATAATATTTGTCTTTTTTTCCATTTTATTTAGTAAACCTATTTGCTATTTAAAAAAACTATACTAAAACACTGTAAACACGATGTTAAAGGAAAAAAATGGCAAAGCGCACAAAAAAGAATCAACAGAGAACTGAGAAACAGCTACAAGGTGTAACTTTATTAGGAAATACCAATAATGACTACCCTGATCAGTATTCTCCTGAAACTCTTGAAGCTTTTGAGAACAAAAACCCTGACAATGATGCATGGACTACATTTGTTTGTACTGAGTTTACTTCTCTTTGCCCAAAAACGGGTCAGCCAGACTTTGCTAGAATATATATAAACTATATCGCTGATAAAAAAATGGTTGAATCCAAATCACTAAAAATTTATTTATTTAGTTTTAGAAATCATGGTGATTTTCATGAAGATTGTGTTCAAAAAATTTGTAATGACTTATTTAAATTAATGAAGCCAAAATACCTTGAAGTCATTGGAGAATTTACTCCTCGAGGAGGAATAACAATCTATCCATATGCCTCAAAAGCTGGTACCCAAAAGAAATATAAAGATATGAAAGATTATAGAATGATGAATTATTCTCCGGGTAAATACTCAATGGATTTAAGTAAGATATATTAAACTAGAAAGGATAAAAATGTTTGGATTAGGAACTACTGAATTAATAATAGTTGCATTTGTTGTTGTTTTACTTTTCGGCGGAAAAAAACTACCTCAGCTTGGAAGATCGATGGGATCGGCAATTACAAACTTTAAAAAGGGTTTAAATGATCCGAATAAAGAAGAGGAAGAAAAATCTAAAAAAGAATAAAAAAAAAGGGGGCCTCCTGCACTGACCCCCCTCTTCTTATCGGCTTCCTTGCCTATCTCGGATAACTTCCTGTCATCCACACTTTTATTATAACCAGACATTGCGTTTAAAAAAAGTATTATTTTTAAGTGGTAAACATTTCCTCTTCAAAGACCGATTTAGATTATCGGTGATTCTTATAAATTCTATTTAATGTAAGAATATGTTAATTATTTGATCCTTTACAATGACAAAAATTTACAAAATTTGTTAAAATAAATAGAGAAAAAACTTTAAACCCGAGTAATTATGACGTTTTTTAAAAAGAAAAAATATTTTAAAACTAGAACTTTTACCTACTATATTCCAGCTCCGCCAGCTAGAAGAACTGGCTACCAAGAAAAGGAATTCGATAAGTTAACCCGCTATCTTCAAGATGAAGGCTTTGAGCTTTTAGATTTTAAAATGCAATCCCACTCAGCTGACAATAGGGCCGGTCTTTGGGTTCTTTGCTTATTAGGTGCTTCAAGCCAAGAGTTATATGATAAAGTCATTAGTATTGATAATATCGCCGAAATGAGCCTAGACGGGGAATCTATACATCACATACCACTTAACCCAGATATTATTCATGAAGCAGACTAGGTATTATTTGCCTCTTTTTCTGTTGGCAATACTCCTCAATAATTCTTGCAGTTTATTTATTAAAGAGGGGCAACAAGATATTTTATCGAAGAATAATATCACTCCTGTTGTTATTCCTAACAAACTGCTTTGTGAGGATAAATCTGAAAAGATTTATGTAAGTGAAAATGAATCTGCAAATTCACAATTTGATTTATTTTTAAAAATCCTCTATTCCAAGTATCAACTTAAATTCGTAGATGAAGTCGTACTTTGGTCTCTTATCCAAATGAATCTTAGACCTGACTTAGTCGGTCCACAAGCTAAAATTCAGGCATTTATAAAAATTAAAAATAATACTTATTATTTTAACAGCTATTCCCCTGGACATGGAACATCTTATCTTGAAGGCTTAAACCATCTTCTAAAAACTTTTAAAAGTAAGTATAGCTTAAAGCAACTAGCGACTATGATTGATAAGCTCTATAGCGGTACCTTTAACGTTTCTCAAAACTTTGAGACCTTTCTCATCTCTAACCAAACCACTATATCTAAACAATCCTTTTT
>CAYFHZ010000522.1:0-2613 GCA_964342535.1 uncultured Bacteriovoracaceae bacterium
TAAAAATTACAGAAGAAGGGGATGATTTATTAGAGTTTTACCCTGATGAAAACTTACACCCAATGAGTGGTTACACTCCTTCAAACGTTGCAAGTTATGAGTTAGCAGAAGAACTTTTTAAAACACTTAAGAATAGAACGAAATGGTTTACTCAGTGTTTTAATAGAGCACATGTATGGTCAAAGCAGATGTATAAAACTCATAAAGTTAAATCAATGAAGATACTCATTTATTATACTAAAAAATACAGAAGAGAAATTAATGGAAAATGGTGGTTTCATATTGCTCCTATGATTGATGTGAATGGAGACTATTATGTCATGGATAAAGAATTTACGAGAAAGCCAACCTTAGCTCATAATTGGGAAAAAATATTTACTAAAAAAATGGAAGCGAAAGGAGTATATGGACATCGATGTAAAGTTATTCAAAATATTTCAGAGTATTATGATGAATATAATCAAAATAATGAATACTGTAATATTCAAGTTACAAGTATGTATTATTGGGAACCTAACGATATGTCTAAATTAGATAAAACAGGAAAACAAAAAACGGAATTTATAGATTGGGAATTAAAATCAGCAGCAAAAGAAGTGTTTTGGAAATGGAGAAAGATTTACAATTTAATTAAAGATTAAGCTAACAAGAGCTGGTATTAAAGACCAGCTCATTTTTTTATTTTTATAAATAGAAAAAAATTCTCCCAAAAAAACTTTTTATCCCTTGACGTTTTTGAAGTCAGACACATATTGAGAGTGAGGAGATAAGGCGCCAAGCTCCTAAAGTATTTAATTTAAAATATTGGAGGAACCTATGAGAAATTATCAAATTATGAGACCATTTAGTTTATTTCAAGATTTAGATAAGGACTTTGATCAAATACTTTATCCCGAAGCAAGAAATGCTAAATGGAAACCTTTTTCTAGAGTAAAAGAAGAAGAAACACATTATCATTTGGCAATGGATATTCCAGGTGTTGATAAAGAGCATTTAAAAGTTGAACTGAACGAGCAAGTTCTGACTATCGCGGGAGATAGAAAGGATCATTTTAATAAAGATGGTTCAGAATATAATACATATGCAAGTTTTGAACAAAGTTATACTTTACCAAAAGATTCAAATTTAGATGAGATAGAGGTCAATCAAAGTAATGGAGTTTTGGATATTGTGATCCCTAAAGCGCGTAAAGTTGACACGAAAAAATCTCTTGAAGTAAAAGATGGAAGTAGCTCTTTTTTAACTAAACTACTTAAATAAAAGGAGAGGTTAAGCCTCTCCTTTACTTTTTTTCCCACTAGAGAAGCTTCTTGTTACATAGGATAATAAACAATGTAGCAAGGGAGTTTCAATGTCAGAACACACACCAAATAGAAATAAAGTCTTAGAAAATCAAGTTCGTCATGAAAAAAAGAATTTATATCGGCTTGAAATGGAAGCAGATAAATTACAAAAAGAGTTGTATTCTACGCAAGAATATAATTTTTCTTTAAAACAAAAACTTTCTGATATAAAGAAAAATATAAACAAACTGAAGTTTGATAATTTGAAGACGAAGCAGAAAATATCGATTATTAAAACTGAAAACACAAATATCCTAAAAGAGATTTCTCAAAGTGAAAAACAACAAAATAATTTCAAAACATCCATCGTTGAAAATCATTACCCAAAGCTTTTAAACACAATACAAAATGCTACTTTTGGAAATAAAGAAAAAGCTATCTTTAGAAATATTTCCCAAGTTCTGATCGATACGACCTTAAACAATGAATTTTCTGAAGTTAAGTGGAAAGCGATTATGAATTCAGATGGAACTAAAGTAGGTATGCGTATTAAGTTCTTTGAGATGGCGATGTTAAAGACTGATGTTAAGAGAGTTTACGGACCAGTTACCAATGCACTCAAAAACCAATATCGTTACCAAGGTCTTTCGTTAAAAGTGAACTATACCCATGTTCGAGGTGTGATTACTTGTTTGGATTTTTTTGTGTATGTTGAAAAGCAGGCAAAAGCAGAACTTCCTTATTCAAGCCCAAGTGACTGCTAAGCAAAGTAAGAGATATCTCCAGATCCTTCTCTTATGACTTCAGGTATTCCCCCAACAAAATTGATAATGCTAGAAGAATCGACAAATTCCAATTCTCCCGGATCAATAATAATATCTACAATGTGCGATAAAGATTCTTCAACTTGATAAGAATACACAGGTGAGAGCTCATCTGTTATACCAAGTAGAGAAAGTGGAATATTAGTACAAACAAGAACTTCTCCGTGAGTTTCAATGAGTTTATTGACGAGATTTGAGGGAACAAAACGAAGGCCTACTTCTTTATCTGTTTTAGATGCTTGAACATATTTTGCAATTTTTTTTGTTGCTTCAAAGATGAATGTATAATGACCAGGTATAACTTTTTTAATAAGTCTAAATGCTTGGTTATCAATATGAGCTATTTCAGAAGCACGTGAGATCGTATCACAGAGTATGGCGAAATGCTTTTGATTTGACTCTCTTTTTATTTTGTAAAGTTTCTCAATCGCATCTTTATGAGTAGAACATGCGGCCAATGTCCAATTTGTATCAGTTGGAAAACAAATAAGCTTTCCTGTCTTTAG
>CAYFHZ010000523.1:0-2607 GCA_964342535.1 uncultured Bacteriovoracaceae bacterium
GGTTAAGAATTTATTCAAAATATTAAAAAAATTCCTAATCCAAGAAAAGAAAACCCTTTTAAAAAATAATATTCAGTTTGATGTAATAGGAAATTATAAGGTTTTAGATTCTTCAATTGTTGAAATTATTGAAGAATTAAAAGAAATCACTTTTTCAAATACAGGTATGCATCTTTCATTGGCAATTAATTATGGAGGAAGATCTGAAATTTTAGACGCTGTGAATTCTTTTTTAAAAAATAAACATAAAGATGAAATTACCGAAGAAGATTTGAGCCAACACCTTTATAATCCTAAAATTCAAAATATAGATTTACTCATTAGAACGGCAGGTGATACTAGAATAAGTAACTTCTTGTTGTGGCAAGTTTGTTATGCTGAGCTTTATTTTACTAAAACGAAATGGCCAGATTTTACGATTGAAGAATATAAGTCAATTATTGAAAATGTTGGTAGTAGAGAAAGACGTTTTGGAAGTATTGAGAATGAAGCTAGTTTTGAAAAGAGCAAGGAAAAGGCACTTTTTAACCAGAAGGTAATTAACTAATTATGTCTAATACAAACCAAAGAATTATATCTGCTTTAATCTTAGTTCTTATTGTTGGTATTTCTGCCTATGTCGGTGTTAATGGAATAAAAGTATTGTTATTAGTAGCAGGAGTATTACTTGTTGATGAGGTCACAGCGAATTTACTAAAAGTAAAAAGAAACCATGTAAGCTATCTTCTTGCTATCACAAGCTTTATGTTACTCTTTGTTTTGTTCAATTTTATTGATGTAAGTTATCATTATTATAACTATTTTATTCATACAGGTGCTGCAGTTAATACTTTACTCATAGCTTATCTTTTTTTTGAACCCATGGAGTCTAAGTTTATAGTTACAATTATGAAAAAGTACTCATTTTTTATGGGGGTCTTTTTCTTAATTCCTATGTCTAGCATGGCAAACCTTTTGATATATAAATCCTGGGAATGGCTCATATTACTTATGTTGCTAGTTAATTTTTTAGCAGATACAGGAGCATGGTTTTTTGGAAGAAAATTTGGAAACAAAAAACTTTGGTCAACAATTAGTCCGAAAAAGACGAGAGTAGGTGCCCTTGGCGGAGCATTTACGTCAGTAGTTTTGTCAAGTTTTTTTATTTACTTTGTGTTTGATAAGCTTAATTTATTAATTATTTTGTCATTACTCATACTTGCAATATTCGCTCAAATAGGTGATTTAATTGAGTCGAAACTAAAACGACAAGTTGAAGTTAAAGATAGTTCTCAATTAATACCTGGACATGGAGGCATATATGATCGTCTCGATAGTCTGCTGTTTGTAGCCCCATTTTATGTTATGATGGTTAAATACTTACTATAGAAGGAGTATTTAGAAGTGGAAGGAATTTTAATTTTTCTCATATTTTTAGGTCCATTAGTTTTTTTTCATGAATTAGGACATTTTGTTTTTGCTAGACTTGCTGGAGTTAGAGTCGAAGTTTTTTCTATTGGCTTTGGTCCTAAAGTATTATCTTTTAAAAAAGGAGATACTCAATATGCATTTTCGATAATACCTTTAGGTGGTTATGTGAAAATGTTTGGTGATGACCCTTTATCTGAGAAAGAGTTAACACCAGAAGAAGAGAAGGTTGCCTATACAAAAAAGGGTAAATGGGCAAGATTTTGGATTGTCTTTGGTGGGCCACTGGCAAATTTTATATTGGCTTTTGTTATTTATGCGTCTTTAGTAAGTTTTGGAGAAAAAGTACCAGAAGTTAAATTAGGAAGAGTTGCTGAAAATACTATTTTTTACTCACAAGGCTTTAGAACAGGTGATGTTATAACCAAAGTTAATGACTTGGAAGTTACTAGTTTTGATGACTTTAATATGCTTGATTCAAGTATAAGTACTGTTCAAGTGAAAAGGCTTGAAAAAATAGAGACTGTAAGTGTAGATTATGAGGTCATGGATTTCTTAAAAGCCTATGGCCAATATAGTTCTCCTTTAAGAGCTCCTGTTTTTGTAAATGGTGATAATAATAATTTTCTTGTTGCTCCTTCATTCTCTCAAGTACTTACTGTTGAGGAGTTATATGAATCAAATACAGAGTCAGTAAATGTCTACTTACTTGAAAAAGAACCTGAGATAAAATTTAGTCCAATGGATATTGATTTGAATCAATTAAAACTCGTTGAGACTATAACTAAAACTGAATCTGAAAATTGGCGTGATGTTTTAAGACAGAAGAAATATTTTACATCTGATTTAAAAATTAAAAATATTGTAATGGGATCTGCAGCAGAAAAAGCAAAGTTACGTAAAAATGATCTTATTATCGGAATTGGTGGTAATGATATATATGCATTTGATCAATTAAGACTTGAGATTCAAAAACTAAAATCAGAAGAACCCTTAGAAATTAAAATTTTAAAAAACAAACAAACTCAAAGTATAACAATTACTCCTACATATAATGAATTTAATGGGGAAAAAAGACTAAGTGTTGGAGTTGAAAGTGGCATAAGTTTTTACTCCCAAATGGTGGAGAGTTCTACAAGTGGATTTTTTGCGATTATAGCCAAATCGTGGAATAGAACTATTGATGGGATGTACAATACA
>CAYFHZ010000524.1:0-2582 GCA_964342535.1 uncultured Bacteriovoracaceae bacterium
CCATCAGTTGTTCGAGATATTTGATGGAAATCTCCTGGTGTTCAGCGATTAGCTTGAGCTGCAATGGTCCCTTGCCGTAATTTTCAGCAAGCTCCAACATGGCTCGTACGCCGTATCTGGTTCGAGTCGAAAGTTTTATAAGTTAGTCTCCTATTATTTCCTATGGTACAAGGGGGTTATTATACGAAGTTTTCAATCTGTATTGTTAAAAAAAAGCGAATAATTGTGCTATTTTCGTGGAATATGGAAAATTTTTAAGATTTTTACAAAAAAAGAGTTGACAATGTTAGCCTTAGTGGTTATATTAGTATTCCGATGGTTTTAATGATATATGAATAAAAGAAATTGCAGTATAATCTTAATAAATTTAATTGAAATCGATCATATTCTAAATTTGTAGGAATATATTGCTCGAGATATTTTCTATCAGTTAAATCACTCATCCAGAATGCAGAGCTTACATAATTACGATTGAAATCAACATTAATTGAAATTTTATTTTTGATTATTAAGTAGTGTTCTCCTGTTTCTACTTCTTTTTTAAGGAGTAAATAACTGGTTTCATTATCTGGATCTGCAATAAACTCAGAATTTATCTTTTTTCCATCCAAGGAAACTTCATATGGAGTTTCTCTAAGGTCGAGTATTGGTTGACCTTTTTCGTTGGTATTAAATATTATTTTTGATTCAGCATTAACAGTTTTTTTATCTAGGTCATAATGAATTTCTGTATCGATGGTTTTAATATCAATATAAATAGCAGTTGAGTTTTTTAGTTTGAACGATTTCGGCGCTTTTTCCAAATTTGCCAAGCATGTTAGAGGAAGTATTAATCCCCAAATTAGATATTTCATAAGACTCCTTTCTTATTTTTTATTTATTAAATCAACTGCGCTTATAAACGTAAATGCGTGTAAGGTTTTTTCAATATTTTCTCCATTGTTTTAGAGGATGTTATTAAAGAATGAGGTAAAAAATGCCGAAGAAATTAATGCGGATAAACTATGTCAAAAACTAAAATTGTTCATGATTTGATTATTTTTTTTGGGCTAACTATAGTCTTCGTTCCTTTATTTAAAAGGTTAAAGCTTGGCTCTGTTTTAGGATACCTTATCTCAGGTATTCTAGTGGGTCCCTATGCACTAGGTTTTATTTCAGAAGAGAGTAGTGTCACTTCGCTAGGTGAGTTAGGATTAATTCTATTACTGTTCATGATTGGTCAGGAATTAAGTCTAAGAAGATTAAAGGCCTTAAAAGATCAAATTATCATTGATGGTTTTTCTCAATTTGTGTTTTCAACTCTTTTACTTATAGGTCCAGCATATATTATTATTGGTAAATGGGAAGGGTCACTTATTGTAAGTATGGCCATTTCTTTATCTTCTACCGCGTATGTGCTTAATTATCTTAAAGAGACAAAGCAGCTTACTCTAAGTTATGGAAAGCTTGCTTTTAGTACCTTATTATTTCAAGATTTAATTATTATTCCAGTTTTAACTCTAATACCATTTCTAGGGGGACAAGAAAGTTTTACAGATATTTCAATCAGCTCTTTCCTGTATAAGCTTTCTTTGACTGCATTTTCTTTTTTATTTTTGATATTTTTTTTAAAACCTCTGTTAAAATTTGTAAAAAAAGAATCATATGAAGTTTTTAATGCCTTTTGTTTATTAGTTATTATGGGGATGGCCTATGTTATGGAAACAGCAGGGCTTTCTATGGCATTGGGCTCATTTATTGCAGGAGTCTTTTTATCAGACTCAGAATTTAAAAAGGATATAGAAAATGTGATTCTTCCTTTTAAGTCGATGTTTATGGGAATGTTTTTTATGACTATTGGCCTAAAATTTAATCTTGATTTCTTTTTTAAAAATATAGGTACAGTTTTATTATTAAGTTTTGGAATGATTACGATCAAAGGTTTTGTTTTAATGATTATGGGCGCAATTCGTCTAGGTCATGTGAACTCAACTAAAAAACTTGTAGCTCTGCTTTCCCCCGGTGGAGAGTTTGGACTTGTTATTTTGGCCATGGGACTAGAATATTCCGTTTTAAATACTTATCAATCCCATTTGTTTTTATGTGCATTAACACTTACCTTGTTAGTCGCACCTATTTTTAACATATTGGGACAAAAAGAGGAATCAGAAGAGATACCTGATAATGTCATTAATATAAATCGAAATGAATATATAAGTGAAAATTGTGAAGAAGCTAAAAAAGTTTCTTAAAATAAGGAGTTAAGTATGATCAATTGTTTAAGATTATCAGCTTTAATATTTGTCATCTTAGGCTTTTCATTCAGTCAAGCTCAGGAAAAAAAACTAGAATTTAAATTAAAAAATGAAAACGCAGAGAGGGAAGATGTGAAGCGTGACCCTCAATCACATGATATTGATGCTACTGAAGAAGAAAATGAAGACAGCTCTGTTGAAGCTCGTGTTCAAGCTGCAACAAGTAGATAAATTATAGCCCAATTTGTAAATAAAGTTCAACTTGTTGTGATTGTTGTCCCTGTAGGTCAATATATCGAAGTCCATAGCTGAGTGGAAATTTCCTAAAACTATTTCTATCAAAATGAA
>CAYFHZ010000525.1:0-2574 GCA_964342535.1 uncultured Bacteriovoracaceae bacterium
ATGAGTATATTAGTCATGCCAGGTGTATGATTGGAAAGGATCAATTTCCAAAAGCATACTATATAAGTTTCTATAAGGATAATTAGAATTGAGTGCTGCGGTTAAAATTTACCAACATTTTAATACTCCTAAGGAGCCTGGACTCTACTATAGACTTGTATGCCTAACAGGGGAAGCGAAAGGAAAAGCTTATTTTATTATGGGAACCAGAGCAGTTATTGGGCGTTCTCAAAAATGTGATATAACTGTACTCGATTTAAAATCATCTAAAGAGCATGCTGAAATTGCTAAGGTTGGAAGTGTCTACATTCTTACAGACTTGGGATCTCAAAATGGAATCATAGTAAATGATCTTAAAGTTAAGCAACATACACTTTCAGAAGGTGATAAAATCATTATTGGTAAAACTGTCTTTAAATTTTCAAGTATCCAAGTGAATGAGGATGCAAGTGCAAAATCAAAACGCAAAGCAAGAACTCGGGGGTATGATGACCAGGACAGAGAAGAAGAGGAAGAGCCTGAAAATAAAAAATTAACCTTAATGCTTGGAGTGCTAATCGTTTTTGCTGTTTTACTAATAGCACTTGAAGAAAAAGAAACTGCGGAAATAAAAACAAAGAAACCAAATCAAGTCGAAGCAAATGTAAAAGAAATTAATAGTGTTTTTAATAACGAAATAAAAAAACGAACATTGGAAAATAAGCAAAACAAAGAAAAGCTGCAAGTTTATTTTAGTCGGGGACTACGGGAGTATAGAGAAGGTAATTATTTTCGTGCAATTTCTGAATTTGAAAATGCAAAACAGTGGGTACCTAATGATCCATTAGCTAATTTTTATTTACGAAAAACACGTGAAGCATTAGATGAAAAGATTGAATCCTATTTTAGTCAGGCCATTCGTGATGCTGATGCTTTAAATTACAAAAGATCTTCTGTTAGCTATTGTTCAATAATAAGGCTTTTAAATAATTATAGTAAGGACCCTAGATATTTGTCTGCAAAAGAGGCCATCAAAAACTTAGAGGAAAAGATGGGCTTAGATGAGGGAGAAATAGAGTGCATTCAAAAAGAAAATGAGGACTCATAGATGAAATTAAGTGTTAAACACTTTAATCGACAAGTATATGAAGCATCAGTTCTAGATGAAGACCTTCTAAACGGAGGAGAAATCTTCCTTGGAAGAGAAGAGGATTGCCATATTCAACTAGAGTCACAAATGATTTCTAGACATCATGCAATTATTTCTAAGATAAAAGAAAATATAATATTAAAAGTTCTCTCTCATTATGGTGGAGTTAAAGTTAATGGAAATGAAGTTTTCGAGATTGCTTTGAATAATGAAGATAAGATAACTATAGAAGACTACGAAATTATTCTTAAAGATGTCCCTGTTATTGAAAAAGTTTTAGAAGACATAACTCCTATTGCAGAAGAAGTAACTCAATTAGTTGAAACCCCTTTAGTGGAAGATACACCAATTGAAGAGACTCCTGTTGCAGAAGAAGCTATTGATGAGGAAGAAAGTATTGATGATGTTGTCGATAATTTGGATGATGAAGTTGAAAATATATTACCTGACGAAGGTGAGGCATTTGATCTAGATACAGATCAATCTGAAGCTGAGGAGATTGACGAACCAGCAGATGATTTAAACCAACTTCACTTAGATGATTTAGAAGGTGAGAACAATAGTGGTTTAGATTATCAGGAATCTTCACAAGATGAATATAATTCAGATGATAATTTTTCAAATAATGATGAAGGTTATAATGATGACTTTCAAAATAATGATGAAAATGGTTTTGCATCAGATGATAATTTTGGAGAAGATAATTTCGGTGATGATGGCTTTGGAAGTGATGATGGATTCGGTGGCGATGATGGCTTTGAGGGAGGAGGAGACTCTGAGGCCACACAAGTTTTTCAAAATTTTGCACAATTTACACTTTCTATTTTTGGAGAGTTTGCACCATTTGATCGTTTTCGTATTGAAGAGGCAAATTTATTTATAGGACGTGATCCTGAAAAATGTCAGATCGTCTTGGGTGATCCCGAAGTTTCAATGGTTCATGCCAAAATAGAAAGAACCGCAGGTGGTTATGCGATAAGTGACGTTGATTCTTCTAATGGAATAATTTTTAATGGAGAAAGAATAAATAAAGCGCCACTTACGAACGGCGATGAATTCTTAATTGGAGATACAACCTTCACAGTACTTGTATCATCTGACATTCTACAAGCTGAACAGGGAAGGTTGATGCCTGTTGCTGATGATCAAGAAGTGGAGATTGAAGAAGTTGTTGAAGAAGAAGTTGATTATGATGAGCTTGATCAAGAAGAAGTACAAGAAAAAAGTATCATAAAGCGAATTCTAAAGGATCCAAAGCGTGCTGCTATTTATGGAGTTGTTCTTCTTGCATTGGCGATGGTGCTGTTACCTGATGACGAGTCAGATACTATGACAAATGACGAAGGTTCTGTCGCTGAAGTTGCTAAGAAAAAAGAGGAAAAGAAAAAGAAAGAAGTGACTCTATCTGATTCAACTAAAGTTGCACTTGAGGAAAGTTATGCTCT
>CAYFHZ010000526.1:0-2562 GCA_964342535.1 uncultured Bacteriovoracaceae bacterium
AAGCTTATTTTGAGGAGGGGAGTTAGGTAAACTCTCTTGAGAGCTTAATAGATATACCGTTATATTACTTAGTAAAAATAGGAATAGAATTTTTAATTTTTGTTCCTTGTTTATTTTTGCCATAATGAGTCTCCAGTTGAGACCATTTCTTATAATATTGTTTAAGCATATGGGATTCATTTTGGGTAAGATTTGTATTTATTTTCATTACTGAACTCAGAATAATAAATGCAAAAAATAGAGTGAATAGTAGTTCTAAAAAAACGAAACCTTTTTCATTTGTGAAAAGAACTTTTGATTCGATACTTGTAACCTGGTTCTTATAATCCATTTTTTTCCTTTAATCGTGTATGTTTGATGATCTCTCTTGGCCATGACTCTGTTAAGATAATCTCTCTTCCATGTATACGGTCTATATTGTTGAAAAAAATAGCTCAAACATCCTTTTTTTACATGTTGAAATAAGAAGTAATGATATTTTATCTTCTCAAGGTATTGGTGGGCCTTAACTGCTTTTAAAGCGTAAGAAAGTGATGTTTGTGCAGTTATGGTACCTATAATGGGGATAAACATCCCAATCGCTTGACCCTTAGTTAGCATGGCCAGTAATTTATTATCATCTTCAATTTTTGTAATATAAGCCTTGAGGACTCCATTCAACTCTTTCGAACATAATGTAATATGTATTTTCTCTTTTAAATCGTGTCTTTTATTAAGTCTTTGCCCAATGAGTATAACCCCCCATGATGTAATCATCATAAGAATGAAGACATTGAGCAAAGTTGTTGAAC
Organism: uncultured Bacteriovoracaceae bacterium; assembly: GCA_964342535.1. Lineage (GTDB taxonomy): Bacteria > Bdellovibrionota > Bacteriovoracia > Bacteriovoracales > Bacteriovoracaceae. The sequence continues at coordinate 792 of CAYFHZ010000526.1, forward strand.
CTCTTTCATTCATTATCGATATTTCCGGGAAGGGAGAAGGAGACGCTGACTTTTCTAGTGCAAGAGGAGTCGTAAAGTTGATAGCTTCTTCTATTTGTTGCCTTATCAATTGTTCTATTGATTTTTTGGTGAATTGTTGAATTAAGACAGCTTGCTGTTATAAAGTTTTTACTTATCCTTTCTGCTGATAAAACAAGCGTAAATAAAATAAAGCAAATTGAAAAAACATACATTATTTATTAATCCGAACTTTACTTGAGATTCTACTTTCCATTAATTCGATTTTGTTTTGGATTGTTCCTCCAAATTTTTTAACTGCAGCTAGGCAAAATATTCCGATTAGGCCAGTAAGAATAACATATTCCATGACTCCTTGACCTTTTTGATTCTTAGTTGTCCTAAATTTCATTTTCATTTTACTTCTCCTTTAATTGTTTTTTTATCTTGAAAGAAAACCTCTCTATATGCTTTTTGGAGAAGGCTTGAAGCAAAAGGAGTGCCAAATTTTAATCTTTAATAACTAACTGTATTTACAGGATGATAATTAAGTGACTTTTTCAGTCAGTAAAGAAACTGTACTTATTTTAATGAATAGCAGTAAATATATTGCACCGATTGAGCTTCTGAATAAAATAAGATTATGGAAGAAAATAATAAATTATTCGTATTTGAAAAAAAAGAAGTCATTCTTATTTTTCTTTTTATTATTCTTATTGCAGTGATTTCCTTCACATTAGGTGTACGAACAGGTAAGCAGCTCTCACTTAAACATGATGGTTATACGGAGTCAGATGTAAAAAATATAAATTTAAAGTCTGTAGATGAAGAATATGTTGATAGTGTCGTGGATAATTCAGAAAAAACAGATTTTGAGTCTTCTTTAAATAGTAGTGAGAAGCCTGTCGATTTACCTTCTTCCGTTGATTCAGAAATGGAACAAAGGTTAAAAGAAGAGATGGAGAAGCTTGCGAGCGAGAAAGAAACTCCTGAACAAATGACTCAACCAGAAACTCAAGAAGAACCATCTGAAGTTGTAGAACAGCAAGTTCCGGCCCAAAATTCTTATGAAGGAAAATATACAATTCAGCTTTTTTCTCATCAGAGTGCTGAGGCAGCACAAGAATTTGCCGATGTCTTTAAGCTCAAAGGATATGATGTTATTATAAATGAGGTTGTCATTCCAGGTAAGGGGAAGTGGTACAGAGTAAGTATTGGTCTTTTTAATACTGTAAATGATGCTAAAGAGTATTTAGAAAAAGAAAAATCTTTTTTTCAAGATCAGAATTATTTGATTCAACAAATATAACATTTTAGACAGGAGTCTAAATGAAAAGCATTATTATCTGATTTATTTTCGTAATAAATATAAGCTGTTTTGGCAAAATAATCTCCTTTATTCCTGATGCAAAATTATCTAAATGTGAACTTGTAAATACACATGAGATTAAATATATAGGAGTATGTACCTTTAAATTTTCACCTGAAGATAATAAAATCTTAAAAACATATTATAATAAAAAAGAATACTTTCTAAATATTGATTTCGGTGATCCAAATAATTCAGATTATGCATCCTCTTGTGTTTTTAAAGTTGAAGAGGATAAAGTTGTTATCTATTGGATGCCATTTGTGATGTTAGATAAGATGGATGAATCATCTAAAATATCTGACATGGAAAAAATAAAGAAATTAGTTAATAAAGGAAAAATAACAGTTCGTGTTTATAAAAATCGTAAAAATAGAATTTTTACTGATTCCTTAGCTCGAAATA
>CAYFHZ010000527.1:0-2562 GCA_964342535.1 uncultured Bacteriovoracaceae bacterium
ATTTAAGACGTGATCTATTTTTTAAATTTTCATGTTTATCTTTTGCAAAAAATCCATCTATGGTATCTGATAAAGCAAGTATTCTGGTAGAGAGCGTTAAATGAGCTCTATCAACGACATTTGACTTAGCCACAGCTTGTAATTTAAAGCTACAGAGCAAAAGAATAGGTAAGACAAATTTCATATATTTAAGTTTTAGGGCAAGTTATTACTGATGTCTAGACTTCAGTATAGGTTTTACAAAGAATAATCCTTTTTGAATAATAGGGAAATAGGAAATAATATGAAATATTTGATTTTAGCTTTTTGGACATGTCGGTTATTACAGGCCCAAGAAATTTCTTTTTCTCATGGTAGCGATTTAAAAATGACAAAAATGTGGGGACAAGTATCTGTCCTTTGTTATGATGATATAAATCAAAATTGGCAAAAATATCATTGTTTTCAGTATCATATTGAATCAGGTAATAAGGATTATCTAAAGGTCGTGAATGGAAATATAAGTGCTGATAAAGTTACTTTGGAGCGAGAAGATAACTACTTCCAAGCTGTGAGTTATGATGAGAATCTGCAACAAAGTATAAATATGTTTCAATTATGGGATCCTGCTTTAACTGGAAAAGGATTACTTAAGTTAGGGGAGAATCATTTACGAGTAAAGTTTCATAAATCAGATAACATTATAAAAGAAGATTTTATAACTATAAATGTTGCGCTGGGGCATGAAAAGGAATGTGAAACTGGTATTTTATCTTATCCAGGAAACTGTCCAAGTACAGAATTAATTTGTTTGGAGTATTTTCAAAAAAATAACTCATGTAAATTTGAGTAACTCGCCGCAGCAATACTGTCTGAAATATTTTCTTTTAATCTATAAATTCAATATTACTCTCTATGCAAACTATGATTGGCCATATATATACGTTGTTTAGATAAAACCAATTGAAATGGGAGTATACATGAGAACGTTAGCAATGATTTTAACTTTAACATTAAGTTCTTTGGCGATAGCATCTGATACGAAACCTAGTTTTGATCAAGTCGTCTATGAAAGCGATATTGTATCAGAAAAAATACAAGCAGGTTTCGGTACAATGAAACTTCTAGAAGTTGTAGATCAGGTAGAAGTAAGACCTGTATATGATGAATTAAAGTCTATGGGAGTTATAAGTGTAGCTGTTCAGAAATTACATGCATCTAGTTATCATAGTAGTAAAAGAACTGTTTATACATTTACGGCCACTCAAAGAAGAGGTTGGACAGGAAAAAAAGATGTTGCATATTTTACAGTTGAAACTTATTACCTCACAGGTATTTCTGATGCAGATCCAACAAGATATAAAGTAAGTGAAATTATAAAAATTGACTAAATAAAATCGATACAAAAACCGTTGGCCAAAACCAACGGTTTATTAATTATGAATGTAGTGCTCTATTATCAGTTGCTGCAAGGCAAGCTTCTTTTAAAGCTTCCGTGTATGTAGGGTGAGCATGACAAGTTCTTGCCACATCTTCTGCACTTGCTTTATATTCCATTGCAAGTACGGCCTCAGCAATAAGATCTGCACACCTTGGCCCGATCATATGAACTCCAAGAATCTCATCTGTTTCGGGATGAGCAAGAACTTTAATAAGACCATCAGATTCCTCTGAAGCTCTCGCTCTACCAAGAGCTTTAAAAGGAAATGATCCTTTCTTATATTTAATACCAGCAGCTTTAAGTTCTTCTTCTGTTTTTCCAACAGCAGCAACTTCTGGCCAAGTATAAACTACACCTGGAATAAGATTATAGTCGATATGTGGTTTTTGACCGGCCAATTGCTCAGCAACAAATACACCTTCTTCTTCAGCTTTATGTGCTAGCATTGCTCCTTTAACTACATCTCCGATGGCATAAATACCATCAATAGACGTTTTTAAATGTGCATCTGTTGGGATTCTACCTCTTTCATCAACTTTAATTCCAATATTTTCAAGTCCTAATTTATCAGTATATGGTTTTCTTCCAACAGAGACTAAGCAGTAATCACCTTCAAGAAGGATATCTTCATTTTTTTTCATATTTTTTGCTGAAACTTTTACACCTTTACCTGTATTTTCAACTTTTGATACTTGATGTGAAAGATAGAATTCAACACCATCTCGTTTTAAGACTTTTTGAAGATTTCTTCCTAGCTCTTTGTCCATGGTTGAAATAATACTATCTGCATATTCTACAACAGAAACTTTGGCCCCTAGTCTTTTATATACAGAACCAAGCTCTAGGCCAATAACACCACCACCAATGACGATAAGATGTTTTGGAACTTCTTGTAATTTTAAGGCTTCTGTAGAACTTATTACTCTTTTTTTATCGATTTCCATTCCTGGAAAAGAACTAGGTTTTGATCCAGTTGCTATAACAGTATTTTTAGTATTTAAAGTGATATCTCCATCTTTAGCAACGACTTTAATTGTATTTTTATCAACAAAAGAGCCATGTCCATTAAAAACGGTGATTTTATTTTTCTTCATTAGATAATCAACGCCACCAGTATTTGTTTCAACGACATCAGCAACTCT
>CAYFHZ010000528.1:0-2557 GCA_964342535.1 uncultured Bacteriovoracaceae bacterium
CGAATTAAAGTCTAAAGATGTTGTTCATGGCAAGATTAATCATTGTGTAAAAGAGTCAATAGTAGATTGTAGACTCTTTAGCGGACATTCATGTGCTGAACCATTTGAGGTTATTAAGACGAAAGGAAGTGTATCTTTTGTTGATTTAGAATATAACTAATTAAATGTAGAACTATAATATGCACAATAATTTGTTAATATTATAGTTCTTCTTCCATACAAAAATAAATTTTATCCATGTTATAATAATCTATAAGCATTTGTTTTACTTTTTGCATCATCCACATTCTCATGGGTGCATTATATCTCATTTTACCGTCAAAGCTTTTTGTGAAATCTTGTTTTAAAATTTTACTTTCTGGATAATTATTTTTCACATCATGATAAATTTCTTTAGTGAATCTTACGACCCCAAGAGAGATGTAATGAAGTTGATTGTTTGGAAGTATACTTCCTAACTTATTAATCACTTCAAGGTAACCTTGTTCGAAATCTTCATGGTAAATGATAGGATCAAAATGAAGTCCTATTTGATATCCACATTCTACTAGTTTTTTGATAGCGATTAATCTATGTTTTACACTTGGGCATTTATAGTCAAATATTTTTCCTGCATGGTGAGAGCTCATGGTGAAGCTCACAATTATATTTGGTTGTGCTTTTAGTTTTTCAAGCACTTTGATATTAAGTGATTTTGTTCTGAGTTCTAGTTTGGCGTTTGGGTTTTTCTCAAAGAATTCAAAGTAGAGTGGAAGTTCCCCTGTTATATGAGAAAGAGCTAATGAATCTGAAAATTCTCCTGCATGAAACCAAACATTGGGATTCTTTTTAACAATTTCTTCCATTTCTTGAATGATTTCATCATGGTTTACAAAAAAGACGAGGTCTGGACTAGTAAAATGTCCCTGTAAATAGCAATACTCACATTCATAAATACAATTATAACTGTGGATAAAGTAATAATGCTTTTCATCTCCATGGCCATATGCTGGTGGAGCTTCTTTGACTTTTTGCCCTTTTTTTATGGCTATAAAAAGATTTAGATTTTCTCTTTTTTCTAGATATGGCTTTCTTGCTCTTCCCCAAATATCGTCATAAGAATCTATATGGTGAATTTCATTGAATTTAATCTTTGAGATAATATCTTTAGTTAGTTGATGAGTAAGAATATTATTTTCGATAAATACTTTATTAAACATCAAAATGGCCATTCCATAGATTTTCAATCTCTTGATAATCAAATTGTTCTAGGGCCTTACTTAACTGCCTTAAATTTTTTTGATCATTGATTTGCATTTTTAAATGAAAATGTTTTTTTTCTAGCTTAGGGTCAAATTGTAGTTGAGCTCCAATAGTACTAAATGGTTTTTGTATTTGTTCTAATCTTTTATGTATAGTTTGATTTATCGGGTTGATATGATTTTCAAGAAAGGTAATATATTCTTTTGCCGAATTACAATGATCAGCTTTTTCTAAAACCTCATTTTTATCTTCAATTGATATTTTTTCTAAAAGTTTTTCTATTCTTTTTTGATTGGAAAAACTGCAATGAAAATTGAACTCATATACTTCTTTAGACCTTGTTTTATAATCAATTTTAAGATCATTAAAGTATGTAAAGAGACGCTTAGAGTACTCTAATGCTTCTTCTTTTACTAAATCACATATTCTTTCATTGGCATAATCTGATATGATTTTATAACAGTGATATGGGATTTTATATTCCTTTGCTACTTTAGCTATGGCCCATAACTCCCTATCAACTATTTCAGCATGATAACTTAATATTTGTTTTAAATCTTCAGTATCAACTCTTTTATCACTACTAATACATGTAAGGGCGTTCTTTTTAGGTATCGAAGAAGGGTAGGAATGAAAAAGAAGAGATTCATTATATCCGTATACTAATTTAACAGGATAGACATCTTTATATGTTAAATGATTAGTTAAAGCACCTGCCGTTCCAAAATTAATGATCTCTTTAACTTCATATTTTGCAAGATAATAGGGAATTCTTGTTAAGGTATTAAGAATCCCTTCACCTGTTATCAAGAGAAGATAATTATCATATGCAGGATCAGTTGTTGTATATAGTACCTGATCAACTGATTTAAATCCCATCATTTTAATAAAATATTTAGCTTCCCCTTTATGGGCCATTGTTAATAGAATCATAAGGCTTTTTTATGTATATAAGTATTTAATGTAAAGCGCATTTTCAATTACTTATAATCATTTCAGAAAGTATTGCCTGTGTTTCTCAGCTACTATATAAACTTATTATGAAAATAGGATTTGGCGCAGCATGTTTAAGTGGTAAAGGTGCAGGTTATGGATTTGGTGAGATAGATAAACCTGAGCATTTAGTTCGAAGTGCTATCGATGCTGGTATCATCTATTTTGATACGGCCCCTATCTATGGTTTTGGCCATTCTGAAATGGTTCTTGGTTCTTCACTCAAAGGTTTAAGGGATAAAGTAAAAATTGTCTCCAAAGGTGGTATTACTTGGCACTCAACCAAAAGAGTGAATCTTACAAATGAGCCTCAAATTATTGA
>CAYFHZ010000529.1:0-2556 GCA_964342535.1 uncultured Bacteriovoracaceae bacterium
GACCTAGAACTGGTCATCACGAAGCTTACTTTTATGAGGAAGAAAATAAGTCTACTTTTACGGCCCATTATACAGCTGAAGGAGAAGCACTAATTCGTTCAGGCTTAAGATATCCAGTTAACAGACTTCATATCCGTTCCAGTTATGGAAAAAGAGTTCATCCTGTAACTGGACGAGTGGCCATGCATAGAGGAGTAGATTTTAGAGGACGAATTGGAACACCTGTTTATGCCGTTGCTAATGGTAGAGTCGTAGAGTCTAAATTTACTAAATATGGGGGAAATAAAATTGCTATAAGGCATGCAGATAATTCAATTTCATACTATCTTCATCTTAATAAGAGGTATGTAAAAACAGGTGATATCGTAAAGTCTCACCAACAAATTGGCCAAGTTGGTAAGACTGGTCGAGTCACTGGACCTCACTTACATTTTGGTTTTAAGAACTCAAAAGGGCGTTGGATGAATCCTATGCATAAGAGAATGATAGCGACTCCAAAACTTCAAGGTGAAAAATATGTGGCACTTCAAGCTCAAATTAAGCATACTAAGAAGTTAATGCAAGAGACTCATAATAAACTTACACAAGTAAGATCTCCAGCTCAAAATAATAGTATATAGCTTGGAATCAACATACATAAGTGAAATTGTATATAATTTCAACAGTTACAGGTCTCTAAATACCTATTTTAATGACGTCTTATTTGGCATAAAAGTTGTATATTAAATTGAATGTATACATTAAAATATATTTTTATATTTTTAACTTTGATGTCTTCGGTAAACTCAGTTGCAGACACTAAAATATGTAAAGAAGTTAAAAATCTTAGTGTCTTAAAAATTGAAGCAAATGTCGATTTAGATTGTAAGCAAACTGAAAGCATAGACTCGTTTGTTGGACAAGTCCTTGGGTTATCCCCAATTCTAATAGAGAACTCTGTACTAAAGATCACAAATGATCATTTAAAGAAAAGTGTAAACACAGGAAATGGAGTTATTATGGGGTTAACGAAGAGGTTTTCAATGTCCTTCCAAGAGCAATCTGTTCTCGCCCATGAACTGGGTCATGTCATCTTTGATGCATACTTTTATCAGAACTTTGGGCCAACAAAAAAGGAAAGAGAACTTGACTTACAAATTATAGAAAAATTAGATCCTATATATGCCCTTCAAGATGATGCTGGTGAATGTTCAAGCAAGCAATGCATGATTGCTTTGCAAGAAATTTCTACTGAATTAATACCTCTGGAAAAAGAGCGTGATCAATTAAGTAAACAAAATGAAAAACTTTTGGGTTTTTTAGAAGAGTTTGTGAAGCCATATAATGAACTTGTATCTGATGCTGTCGCAGTACTACATTTTGAAGATCCTGAAATAATGAATAGAACTCTTTCATTAATACACCCAGAAAGAGGTAGTGCTAAAGTTGAATGTAGAAGTTTTCTTATCGAAACTCATTCTGTTTATGCTGATTCAGACCATTGTGCTCTTTCAGGTCTTAGAGCTCTTATTTTTGAGAAAATATTGATACCAGGAATTAAATCAGGAGAAAAAACTCAAGCTTTGGAAAAGCTTCTAAAACTTGTAACTAAGGATATAACTGACCATTATAAATATTATACAAGTCAGCAACATTTAGAAATACTAGATGGTGAACATTCACTATTTAAAAATAGAAGCTATATTACTGAATTGAATTCTTTATATGAACTCTTAAGGGGTTCCTATAGTGAAAAAATTATATCTCAATTGAGTCATGAGGAGAGAAGTATAGAAGGTGTATACTCTGAGAGTAAGCTTATAAAGCAGAAAGGTAGTAGTGTAAAGCTAGAATAAATACTTTTATTCAAAAATTAAAAAACAATACTATGCACTCTCTTTAAGGAAGCTCAAAACATACTTTGCTAAGATTTCCGGCCCTAAAGTCATGAAGTAAAATACGGTACACTCTTTCAAGGTCTACCTCTCCACCTTTCATGAGGCAACCTCTTTTTCTTCCGATGGCCTTTAACAATTCAATTGGTTCATGATATTGTTCTTTAAGTTCATAAAAATTTTGAGTTTCACTTAGATTACTTTGTATAAAGAATTGAGCTAAGTAAAAAGCGGAATCTTCATCAGATACTATATGAGTTGGTATGGCCTTAATACATGCTAGCCATAGTCCATGCTCTCTTTCCTCTATTCTAGGAGGCATAATACCAGGAGTGTCTAATAGCTGAATATTATCTGTGATTTTTATCCATTGCTGATGTCTTGTTTGTCCTGGTTTGTCAGCTGCTTTAGCAATATTTTTTTTGGCGATTCTGTTAATGAGTGTGGATTTACCAGTATTAGGAAGTCCTACGATCATAAGGTTTATCTTATCTTTCTTTTCATTTGGGTTTTCTTTTTGATACTCATCTTGAACAATTTTTTCAGCGAGATTAAATAATTTTTTTGAATCATTTGGATTTAAAATATTTCCAAATAAATGAGTGATATTTTGTTCTTCTAACCATTGGGTCCAAGTTGTGATAGCTTTTGGATCACATAAATTGGCCTTGTTAAAAAAAAA
>CAYFHZ010000530.1:0-2555 GCA_964342535.1 uncultured Bacteriovoracaceae bacterium
ACCATACGTAGCTAATGTTGCAGCAGTGGTTAAAGATATAAATGAAAAATTATCTCCACTTGAGATTAAAACAATTCTAATGAGCACTGTAGATAAAAAAGCTTTTTTAGTAGATAAAGTTAAGTCTCAAGGTATCGTGAATTTAGAGAGAGCTAAATATGCAGCAGCTTTAAGTTTGGCCCATACTTTAGAATACTCAATTAAGCATGCCAATTCAGATATTTCTGATGTGGCATCTTATCCTGCAAAAGGTTTTACTAACCCATTTGCAATCGTTCCCATTCCGTTATTATCAACATTTAAATATTAGAAAGCACTCGTAAGAGTGCTTTTTTTTTAATTCGTTTTATTAGAACTTAGGTAAAATATACTTAAGTTATTGAGTTTACTTAGTTAGTTTGATAAGAGATGATATTACTATATAAATAATTAAGAGGAGAAAAAATGCAGACATTGGAGCAATTAACAGGGGCCTTTGTGGGTGCTGTTTGGGGATTACCACTTGTAATCACTCTTGTTGGAGCTGGGATTGTTTTTTCAGTTTACTTTGGCTTTCCACAATTGATGATGTTCAAGCACGCAATTGACATCGTTAGTGGTAAATTTGATAAACCTGAAGATGAAGGAGAAATTTCTCACTTTCAAGCACTTACGACAGCACTTTCAGCTACAGTTGGTTTAGGAAATATTGCAGGTGTGGCCGTAGCTATTTCAGTTGGTGGACCAGGTGCTGTATTTTGGTTATGGATTGCTGGCTTTATTGGTATGACCACAAAGTTTACCGAAGTTACATTAGCGCTTCAGTATAGAGATAAAGGTGAGAGTGGGCATGTTCACGGTGGACCGATGTATGTAATTAAAAATGCATTATCAAGTAAATTTCAATTTCTTGCTTGGTTCTATGCTTTTTTTGTTATTTTAAGTTCTTTTGGTGCAGGGAATATGTTCCAATCAAATCAAATGGCATCAATTATAAATACTTCTACCGGAATTCCTGAATGGATAGCAGGTCTTGTTTTTGCATTTCTTGCTTTTATCGTTTTAGTTGGTGGTATTAAGCGTATTGCCAATGTTACAGAAAAACTTGTTCCGTTAATGGTTGTAATGTATGTAGGTGGAGCACTAGTCGTTATATTTTCAAATCTCTCAGAAATACCAAATATGTTCGGAATGATATTTACTTCTGCTTTTGCTGGTACAGCTGCAGTTGGTGGATTCTCAGGTGTTGTTGTTAAGGAAGTTATAGTTCAGGGTATTAGAAGAGCATCTTTTTCAAGTGAAGCTGGTATGGGATCTGCGGCCATGGCACACTCTGCAGCGAAATCTTCTCCAATTCAAGAAGGTATCGTTGCTCTCTTAGAGCCATTTATTGATACTATTGTTGTTTGTACTATTACAGCTCTAGCTCTTCTTGCTAGTGGTGTTTGGTCAGATGGTGATGTTGTTGGTGTTGATTTAACTGCAAAAGCCTTTGCTTCAGCTATGGGGCCAGTAGGTTCTTGGATTGTTACAATCGCTGTTACTATGTTTGCTTTTTCCACTCTGATTTCATGGTCATACTATGGTGAACAAGGTGTAACATTTGTTTTTGGTGAAAAAGGAATAACACCTTATAGATATGTATTTGTAGGTTTTGTTTTTTTAGGGGCCATTGCAAAATTAAGTGTTGTGTTAAATATCTCAGATGGTGTTTATGGACTTTTAGCAATACCAAATATGGTAGCATGTTTTATGCTAATGCCTAAAGTAAGAAAAATGCTACAAGATTATAAAGCAAAATTGAAGTCTGGAGAAATTGCTCCACAAAAATAATCGTTTATGGAAAGACCTAAAGGTCTTTCCATAAATCTTTTAACCAATTAGGTGTTATTTCACCTCTAATATGATCATATACTTTTTCTGTCGTCTTTTCTGTAATATCAAGTTCGAGTTTTTCTGTAAAAGTTAAAAATTGTTTCTTACCATTATGATATTCAACTGGATAATCTTTGACTCTAAGAGTTTTCTTTTTGTAATGGGGATTAGGTATTGACCTGTAGCTGGATACAAAATTTGTTATTTCATCAGAAAAATCAGTTCTCAGTTCATCTTTTTCTTCTTCATTGTACTTAGAGCTAACACTAGGTAGAACATTTTTTTCAAACATTGATTCTTTCATCTCTTGTTTTTTAGATTCACCTAAACGGTCCCAGTTTAAATAGGATGAAAGTTGTTTATATCTCCATTGATTCTTAAATATATTTCTCGTTTTATTTACAACTTGTTCGGCCACAAGGGATTCTATTTTAGATAAATTTGCAAGTCTTGTTTCTACTTTTGTTTTAGCTTCTTTGAAACCACTCAGTCCAACACCGGCAGTGACTTGGTTCTGTAAAAAATTATCAGAAAAATTCTTGAATGCATCATCTGTAAAAATAGGAGTGATAATATGTTCAGTAATTTTATCCTGTACTTCAGCTTTACCAATATTTTCTATATTTTCGTATGTGTATTCTAAAAAATCCTCATGAGTTGTAAAATAATCATTAAACTCTTTTAATGAAATATTTTTGTCA
>CAYFHZ010000531.1:0-2550 GCA_964342535.1 uncultured Bacteriovoracaceae bacterium
GTTCAGATATAACTAATAATAAACATTTAAGTCCATTTTTAAAAGAAGGAGTTAAAAACTTTAATTGTTATATTGTATCTGATGAAATCTATGAACTTATAAATTTTGAGAATAATTCTTTTAGCATTGGAACAATTCCTGAACTTAAAGATAGAGTTATTACTGTTAATGGAGTTGCTAAAGGTTTTTCAATGACGGGATGGAGAATTGGCTATATCGGAGCACCTCTTGAAGTCGCTAAGGCTTGTACAAAACTTCAAGGGCAGTTTACTTCTGGGGCAAATACGATAGCTCAAAAAGCAACAGCAGCAGCTATTTTAAGAGATCCACAAGAATTAACAGAAATGAAAGATACATTTTTAAAGAGAAGAAATCTTTTTGTTAAAGAATTGCGAACAATATCTGGTTTACAAGTCAATGATCCAACAGGAGCATTCTATGTCTTTCCAGATGTTTCTGCTTTTTTTGGTAAATCATATAGTGGTCAAACAATTCAAAATTCAGATGATTTTTGTATGTACTTATTAGGAGAGGGGCTTGTCGCTTGTACTGCAGGTGCTTCTTTTGGATGTCCAAATAATGTCAGAATGTCTTATGCTAGTTCTGAAGAACAGCTCTTAGAAGCTGTATCCAGAATCAAAAAGGCTTTGGATAAACTAAGCTAGTGAGTTTTAAAAGTACTTTTCAAGCATTAAAGTTTGTTAAAAATTATAGAAGTTTTAAAAATGCTGCTGATGATATTTCAAAAGAGCGTGCTTATAGTTTTTTAAAAGATATGTTTGGAGAGAACTTAGGGCTTTTCACAAAGTTCTTGCAGTATCAAGGAATGAGTGCAGACTCAAATTTTGATTTCTTACTAGGTCACCAAGAAACCTTAGACGGCGTGGAGTACAATGAGATTCTTGAGCTTCTCAAAAAAGAGTTTGGTGATAAGTTTCAACATTTTTCTGATTTTTCTGTAGAGGCTCAAAAAGCATCAGTAGGTCAAGTACACAGTGCATTTCTTGTAGACGAAAAAGTGGCCATAAAAGTTCAGTACCCAGGTATCCGAAAAGTTTTTGAGGAGCAGTTTAAGCTATTTAATTTACTTCCTCGTACAGGACTTGCAAAAAAATGGAATGTAGAGTTTCAAGAATATCAGCAAATGTTTCAAAAATTATTAGAAAAAGAGCTAGATTATAGGTATGAAGCAGAGCAACTAAAAAAGTGGAAGCATTTTTTAAAAAATGACTCTACTTTTTATGTTCCAGAGGTTTTTTCTTCTTATTCTGGTGAGAGAATTTTAGTAACTGAGTATATCGAAGGAGAGCTTATTGATCAGATCCCCAATGCTGACCTTTTAAAACATTGGTCTAAAGAAATTTGGAGATCTTATTTTGAGCTTTTATTTAACTATAATGTTATTCAAGGAGATTCTAATCACGGTAATTATATTTTTCAAAGAAGTACTGGAAAAATATATTATCTTGATATGGCCCAGTCAGTTTATTTATCTCCGGCCATGATTTCAACAATTAAATCTTATTTTCAACTTCGATTAAAAGGTGAAACTGCTCCTGCCTATGATGTTTTCTGTAAAGTAGGATTTGACTCCGAAAAAATGAAACAAATAAGTCCTAAATTAGAACTTATTCTCGAACTTTTGACTGAACCTTTCTTTTCAGATTATGAATATGATCTTAGAGCTTGGGATTATAAAAAAAGACTGGATTATATTTTAGGTGAAGATAAGTGGTGGTTTAGATCAGCAGGGCCAACGGAGTTTTTTTTACTGATGAAATCTTTTACCGGAATGAAGAATCTTTCTCATAAGATATCTACAAAAATTTTTATAAAACCGATTTTACAAAATATCTTAAAAGACAGTCCCGTGCCCCAGTGGGAGATACAGTATCAACTCGATGGTATCCATAGTAAACGCTGTGAACTGTTAAGAGTTATTCTATGGAGAGATGGAGTAGAGAAGGTGAGACTTAAAGTTCCATTTAATGCTATCTTTGACTTGGAGCAGTTTCTTGCGGCGGATACAGTAAAAGCTATCAAAGAGCGAGGTTATGATTTTCAAGAAATTGTAAAATCTGCTGTTGCTGATGGGGGTCTTCCTAAAAATCTGATTGAATTCTCAGACGATCATTTAAAGGTAAAAATAGATCTTATATAAAAAAAGGGAGAGCAAAGCTCTCCCTTAGACTTTTTGTTAAATTTATTTAATTAAATCTTTTTTACTTGCTCAACGAGATTATTTAAAGAGTTTGCAAGAGAAGATAGGTTCTGTGCAGCACCTTGCATATCTGTTGCTCCTTTACCAGTTTGTTCAGCAGCAGTAGATACTTGTTGAATATTTTCTGTAATTTGCTGTACACCCATTGTTGATTCTGTAACAACTCTAGCAACTTCATTTGTTGTCGCAGCTTGCTCTTCCATTGCACTCGCAATATTTCCCGCGATACTATTAAGTTGAGCGATGGCCTCAGTAACTGATCCAATAGAAGTAACCGCAGATTGAGAATCATTTTGTATCGCTTCAATTTTTCTAGAAATATCTTCAGT
>CAYFHZ010000532.1:0-2547 GCA_964342535.1 uncultured Bacteriovoracaceae bacterium
AGTTTTATCCCATGAACAGAGTTTCTGGGAGTCATTATGTCTTTAACTTTAATCGTGGGAAACTCAAGAATAGAAGTGAGAAGATGAATTTGTTTAGAATCAATCGATTTATCTTTTTCTGCTTCACCAACCATGAACTCAATATCGTCTTTCGTGATCATTTTTTCCTGCAAGGAAGCATGTTCTCCCAAAACCATCTTAATGATAAACATAAATATTTTAACAACAGGAAATAAAATAAAATAAATCAATTGCAGTACTCGAATAATTGGAACTGCCAATCTTTCAGAATGATTTCTCATAAAAGTTTTGGGAATAATTTCTCCAAAAATAAGAATTAAGATCGTTGTAACCCCAACACTATAGGAAATTGCATCACTATCAAAATATCTTTGAGCAATTGTTGTTGCTAGCGAAGCAACAAAAATATTTACAAAATTATTACCAATTAAGATTGTAGTTAAAAGCTCACTTGGCCTTTCGGAAAGAAAAATATAAGCACTTTTACTTTTTGGATGTTCTTCTATTAATTGCTTAATTCTTTTAGAAGGAATACTTATGAGAGCTGCTTCAGATCCTGAAAAGAATGCAGATATAAGTACCCCAATGAAGAATATCAAGAATTCTTGAACTTCAACTGTCATTGGAAAACTCCTAAAGATAAGCGAAATGTAGAAATGTTTGGATTGAAATTGAAACTAAAATTCTCTGACGGGGGTTCTATAATTGTTCTCCTGGAAACAAATAAACCTAAAGTTATCTAGTCATTATACACTTTTATGGCCCTTTTTGTCTATTTTGTTTCATTTTAAGCCATAATTTAGGTATCAGTGCTTAGTATAAATCCCTGAAAATATTCATATAAATCAGTTAAAATAACTTCGTTATTTGGAGGTAATTGAGATAAATTACTTTGTAAGTAACTCAAGTCCTTGTAACTATTGATATTAAATAATGAGGCTGAATCATTAAATAAATAGACCGATATGAGTACTTTTTTAAAAACTGAATATGTTTTAAAAAATCTTAAATCATCCTTCTTTAAAATTATACCTGTCTCCTCATGAACCTCTCTTAAAGAAGCACTTAATATCGATTCACCTAGTTCAACTTTTCCTCCAGGAAACTCAAGAAGCCCCTTGAGTTCATCGTGGCTTTCTCGGGTTTGAACCCAAAGTTTTATAGAGTTTTGGTGGATTTTAAAAGGTATAAGAATAGCAATTGATAATTTTTTAATTAGCACAACCTTGTCTTGAGGGATTAAGTGCACAATGAAGCTCTTGAAGCCTAACTATTTCAACTTCGTTTTCTGATATTTGACTTTCTAAAGAGGCTATTTGTCTACCAACTTCAACTGATTCTTTTGGAATATTTAATTGTCTTTTTGAGATAAATTCAATAAGTGCCTCTCTACTACTTTTAGATAACTTAGACAGCTCAATTGCTTTTTCACTTCCTTGTAAATTAAAAGATACTAAGTACTCTTCACCACTTTCCTTATCCTCGGCATATGTAAGTTTGCCTATATTTACCGGATAGTTTTCCATATCCTTCTCATTAATTGTTAAGAACAGACCAACACCATAACTTCTCAAAGTGAAATCAGTAGCAGCTTTTTTCTCATTTTTATTTAAATCTTGACTATCTTCATTTAAAGGATCATCTAAAACCGACTTAGGTATTAACTTAACAATACTTTTATCTTGTGGGGAATCTGAACTAGAACTAGAACCACTATAAGCGGAAGAAGACAAAAAACCAGCTGTATCATAGGAGCTTAAATTTGTAGTTCCTGTTAACCCTTCATTAAAGTTAGATCCAAGACTTGCGGGAGATCTATTGTTATTAGAAATAGCTTTTGCAGCAGGTATCTTTTTAAACTGATCAAGCTGATCTTCTAAACTTGCAATTTTTTGTTTCAGTTTTTCATTTTCACTTTTATTTTGATTGATTTCACTTTGCGTTTCTACTTGTTTTTTCAAATTTTCAATTTCTGCTAAAAGCTTATTGTTTTTGCGATCACATAAATCCGCCCTCGTCATTTTTGATTCTGTAATCTCTGAATCACTAAGGGAACAACCAAGGTCATTTTTTGTTATATCAGACTTTCCAGTCAAGACGTCTTCAAGAACTTTACTTGCATCTTTTCCAGGAAGAAGCTGTTCTTTTAAATCATCACTAACATCACTTATGGCCGTTTTAATTTGTGGGTCATTGTCCACAATATCTTGTTTGATCGACTGTTGTGTTTGAGAAGATAAATTACTTATCTGGTTCCCATTACTTGCAACACTTTTAAGTGCATCTGTATATGAAATATCACTTTTATTTTGATCATTTTTTGATTCAGCAGAAGAAATAATCGAATTGTCAGGTGTACTACTTGCAGCGACTTCACCTGTAGCATATTTCATTCCATTTGCAGTGGCAGCTAAGGCTTGCCTCACTCTTTCTCTTCGAGCAGCTTTTCTATCTTTTGGTGAAACAAGAAATGCCCCCCCTTTTCCTTCTGCGACTTGTTTCTCAGTTGCTCTATCAATATCTTCA
>CAYFHZ010000533.1:0-2546 GCA_964342535.1 uncultured Bacteriovoracaceae bacterium
TTCAGAAGAATGGAATACTCATTCACATATAATAAAACCTTCTCACAAAGATTTATATAATACGGATATTGACCTCAATAAAAGTGTTCATCTTTGGATTAATGAAGTTAATGTTAGCTCTGATTTGAATGATGACTTTCATAACATCATTCAAGTTGATAAAATTCCTCTTCATGGATTATTAAAAAAGTTCAATATAGATTTTCCCACAAACACTAAAAAACAAAATATTGCTCTCTTAATCAAAGATTTTTTAATCAAAAATAACAAGGTAATTATCTTCTATGATAGTGATTCTTCAAAAAATGAAATTCAATATTCTTTAAATGTTTATATTGATGATCCTATTTTAGTTTCAAAAATAGATTGGCAGCAAGATTATTTCTCTGAAGGTTTTTTCTATCCTAGTGAAAAAACACTTTTTATATCAGAGTCTGACTTTTTCGAGAAAAAAATACGTAAGTCTAAACGTAAGCAGAAAAATTTAAACACTGATCTCTTTGCTGATCAACTTTCTACACTTACTTTGGGTGACTATATTTTACATAAAGATCACGGAGTAGGTAAGTACTTAGGTGTAGAAAATCTAAGTATGGGTGGAAGTACTTCAGATTTTATTGTTATTGAATATAAGGATTCAGATAAAGTATATGTCCCAGTATATAAACTGAATCTGGTTCAAAAGTATGCCACATCTGAAACGATAGTGACTCTTGCAAATTTAAAAACTAAAAAATTTGATCAAGCAAAGGCTAAAGCTAGAACAGCTGTTAAGAAACTAGCTTTCGATTTACTTGAATTACAGGCAAAACGTAAACTCCAAAAAGGTTTTCAATTTTCAGAACCAGACCATAATTTTCAAGATTTTTCACTCTCTTTTCGCTTTAAAGAAACTCCTGACCAGGCAGAAGCTATTGAAAGTGTTATTGAAGATATGACATCAGATCGACCTATGGATAGGTTGGTTTGTGGAGATGTTGGATTTGGAAAAACAGAAGTTGCTATGAGAGCTGCGTTTAAGGCCGTCTTAGATAGTAAACAAGTTGGCTTACTTGTACCGACTACTGTTTTAACATTTCAGCATTATAATAATTTCATAGAACGTTTTAAAAATTTCCCTGTAAATATCGAATATATTTCAAGATTTAAATCAAAAAAACAAGTTGATGATATCTTGCTCAGATTAAGTGAAGGTAAAGTTGATATTCT
Source organism: uncultured Bacteriovoracaceae bacterium (assembly GCA_964342535.1). Taxonomy (GTDB): domain Bacteria; phylum Bdellovibrionota; class Bacteriovoracia; order Bacteriovoracales; family Bacteriovoracaceae. Next base: position 1,210 of record CAYFHZ010000533.1, read on the forward strand.
TATCGGTACTCATAAATTATTATCCTCACAGGTACAATTTAAAGATTTGGGCTTACTCGTTATTGACGAGGAACAAAGATTTGGTGTTGCTCATAAAGAAAAGTTAAAACTTCTTCGTGAAAATGTAGATACATTAACATTAACAGCGACTCCAATACCTAGAACGTTACAAATGAGTTTTTTAGGTATTAAGGACTTAAGCCTCATTAAAACTGCGCCTCCGAGACGACAGACCATCAAAACATATATTATTAAAGAAGATCAACACACTTTAAAATTAGCACTTGAAAAAGAACTAGGCAGGGGTGGACAAGTCTTTGTCGTACATAATAAAGTTCACGATATTGAACAATATACAGCGAGTATAAAAAAGCTAGTACCTCATGCACGTATTATTTATGCTCATGGTCAACTTCCAGAACGTGAACTTGAAAAAAGAATTACTGATTTTTATGATTATAAATTTGATATCCTCGTATCAACTACCATTATAGAGTCTGGTATTGATATTCCTAGGGCCAATACAATGATTATTGATCGTGCAGATACATATGGACTTTCTCAATTACATCAACTCAGGGGGAGAATAGGTCGATCTGACAAAAAGGCATACGCATATTTTATAATCCCTGAATTTCAAAAATTATCAGAAGTTGCCACTAAAAGACTTAAAGCATTACAGACTTATGCTGATCTAGGTTCAGGATTTTCACTAGCAACAAGTGATCTTGAAATTCGCGGCTCCGGAGATATTCTGGGTCCTGAACAATCAGGACATATTGGATCCATTGGTTTAGAGCTCTACATGGAACTCTTGGAAGAAAGTATTAGAGAACTTAAAGGCCAAGGCCATATTCAGCGTAAAAATATTTCTATATCATCATCGTTTGATAGTTATATTCCATCAACTTATATAGAAAATGCTGGTTTAAGACTAAAATTTTATAAGCGTATTTCTAATTCACAATCTGAAAGTAGCTTAAAAGATATAGAATTTGAATTGATTGATCAATTTGGTAAGTTACCAAACGAAATTCAAAACCTTATCTACATCATAAAAGCAAGAATACTCTTATCGGAATTAGCTATAATAGATGTAAAGATTAAGAGTTATACAGTAACAATAAAATTTGAGCCAGAATTTCTTGACTCAAACACTTTATTAAAAGGAAAAGTAATAAATCTCTTTATGCAACGACCCAAAATATATAAAATAAATCCAGACTACTCGATTATTTGCCATTTTAAGGATAAAATAAACCTTATAAGCTTTTTGGAGTTTGCTAAATATTTAAATAATGAACTAAAGGATTAGGATATTTATGAGATGGATTTTA
>CAYFHZ010000534.1:0-2536 GCA_964342535.1 uncultured Bacteriovoracaceae bacterium
AAAAAGAAATAATAAGGGCAGAACACTTTCATTGCATATCTCTAGTTATAACTTGCCAGCTTTTGAAGTCAAAGACGATTATTCTATATATTTTATTGAGTATTCCCGAGTAGAACCATTAATTTCTAGCTCAAAACTCTCCCCTACCTCTAAACCAAGAGAAGTGTCTCCGAGAGGGGAAAATACCGAGATAACTAAAATAGCTTCACCATCAACTTCCACCATAGTTCCTCCGGCAGTAGGAGCGATGAAATATCTCTTTGTTAATCCGTTATGTTCAAAATCCACTAAAGATCCAATAGAAACCGTTCCATCTGTATGGTTCAGATCAACTTCATTTAAAAGTTCAAGGTCATGCTCTAAGTCATAAATACGATGTCTTTGCCCATCGGCCAGATAATTTGCTTCAGTGGCGCGAGTATCGTATTTACCCTCATTTTTGATATCTCCAGATTGCACCAAATCTTTGGTTGCATCATATGCTTTTTTTAAATCATTAAGTTCATTCTCAACAGATTCTGTTATTTTTTGTAGCACAATTTTCTTTTGCATTATGACTCCTTAAGATTTACTAGCATTACTCTATCAGTTATATTATAGACCTTTAGAAACACAAACCAAAGTAAATAAACTATGACAATCCTTTGCAACCTACAAAATATCAACCTCGCTTTTGGTGAAAAAATCATATTTCAAGATGCGAAATTCTCAATTTCCATGGGCGATAAAATTGGTCTTATAGGACTTAATGGTCATGGTAAATCGACCCTTTTTAATATTTTAAGTGGAGATGTCACTCCTGATATTTCAAATCCTCCTTTTATATTTGATAAGCATAATGAACATTGGTCACTTTTCTATGTTCCTCAAGAGCTAGAAGTTGATAAATTTCAAGATCTCAAGATTGAGGAATTTTATCTTTCATTTTACCCTGAGCTTTATGAATTAAATAAGAATCTTAAACATATCCAAAAGCAATTAGAAGAAGACTATAGTAATGAAAAGCTTTTAGATCAACAGCAAGATATACTCGATAAGCTAGAGGCAAAACAGGCCTGGGATATAGAAAATAACTACCTTAGTTATTTAAGTCTTTTTGATCTTGATAAAAGAGACAGAGATGTTAAAAGCTTAAGTGGTGGTGAGCAAAAAAAAATCGCTTTAAGTGCAGGGCTCTCTTCAAAAGCAAATCTCATTCTTTGGGATGAACCAACAAACCATTTAGATGTAGAAACCATTGAAAAATTTGAAGATGAAATTCAAAAATCACCACAAACTTATGTTATCATAAGCCATGATAGGTATCTGCTCAATCATATTGCAAATTGGATTTATCATATTGAGCATGCTCAAATCAAAACATTTAGAGGAACATATCTCGATTACCTTGAGCATCTAGAAGCTCAAGAAGCAGAACTTGCAAAAAACCTTGATAAACTTGAAAACAAACATAGAAGAGAACTGGCATGGATGAGACAAGGAATTAAGGCCAGAGGAACCAGATCGAAAAAAAGAGTTGAAACTTATCATCAAATGAAATCTGATATTGCAGATCTTAAAGCAAAATCTAAAAAATCAACACAACTTAGTCTTAGTCATAGTGGAAGAAAGTCAAAGCAACTTATAGAAATTGAAGATGGTAATTTTAGTTACGATGATAAAATGATATTTTCCGCACTCAATATTACTCTGTTTAAAGGTGATAAAATTGCTCTTATCGGACCAAATGGTGCAGGTAAAACCACATTATTAAAATTACTTGAAGGAACATATCAATTAGAATCAGGTAAATATAAAGCTTTAGATGATTTAAAAATTATTACATTTCATCAAAAACGTGAAGCTCTTGATCTTAATAAAACTCCTTTTGAGATGGTAGGAGATGGACAAGACTTTGTACACTTAGCAAATGGTCAAGCAAAACATGTTATAAGTTATCTTGAGGACTTTTTGTTTTCAAGAGATCAGGTTCATCGTCCAATTTATACCTTGTCTGGTGGAGAGAAAAACAGACTCCAACTTGCTATGTTTATGAGACATAGTGCAGATGTTTGGGTTTTTGATGAACCAACAAATGACTTAGATATTGAAACTATTGAAATTTTAGAACGTGAGCTTGCAAGCTATGAAGCTGCTATCATCATCGTTGGACATGATAGGGCCTTTCTAGATAATACCTGTAAAAAAACATGGCTTGTCCATGAAAAGCATATTGAAAGTTTCGAAGGTGGATACTCTCAGGTGGCCCCTTTTTTACATGCACTAGAAATGGAAAAGTCTCTTCCACCTGAAGATGTTAAAATAAAAGAAACCTCAACAACGACAGAGTCGAAAAAGAAAATGACCTATAATGAAAAAAAATTATGGGACAGTATAGAAGACGATATACAAGCCATGGAAGCTAATAAAGAAAATCTCCACGAAAAGCTCTCAAATTTTGATTTTGATGGGCATAATCCTGATAAAAACGAAGAATATCAAAGACTTAATAAAGAACATGATGATTTAGAAGAAAAAATTCAGTTTTTATATGCAG
>CAYFHZ010000535.1:0-2528 GCA_964342535.1 uncultured Bacteriovoracaceae bacterium
ATTACAGGATTGTGAAGAATGTAATTTATTTGGCTCTCCCCCACCAGAGATAGAGCGTTTACTAGCGGCTTAATCCACCCAATCTTCATCCGTGTCAGGCATTTCTTGCAGATCGTAGTACAACTGTTGATGCATATGGATGTTTATTCTAACCGCTGTTGAACGCATCGGTGAATTAATTCCGAGCATTTCACCACGGCTTGTTAATTCAATAACTTGGATTCCCCAGACACGTAAGTCGGGGTTCCAATAATTTTGTTTCATAATGTTTTTGGCGATATAAGTATATAACTCTTCTTTTTCACCATCTTCTGGAGAGGAGGAATTCTCAAACTCTTCCCGTATAAAACGCCAATCTTCTTTCAATGGGTAGTCAATACGAGGAGATGGTGTTCCGCCACCACCACCGATTTTATCAGCGCGAGCGCTCGCCCTATCAGAATAGATCATTCTAACGTCACTAGAGGCTTTGTTCACTAGATTATATAATAGGCGCTCATATATAGGGTTTTCACCATACTCTTCTCTTGAAAAAGAAGATGGAAAAGACGAGCATGAAATTGCAAATACACCTGTTGGAAAGATATTTTGCGCTTTCTTTAAAATACTAGATACGGCCGCAGCAAAAGTTAAAATTTCACGGTTTACTTGTCCGTAGTCAAAAATGACAAAAATATCATCTACTCCGGTACTTTCTATCGTCTCTAAAATACTTAGATACTCCCCAGAGTTAATCCTCTCTAAGGTAAATTTTACGGCCAATCCTCTATTCAATGATTTCAATTTATTTGTTTGAACAGGAAGTTCGGACAAGTCATCAAGCTGTATTGCAGGAATTATATGCGCGTATTCGTCATTTTTTAGATACTCGTACCAGTTATTATATCCGTTTTCTGGGTTTAATAGTGCTTCGACCTCATTAAAAACCTCTCTAGGATACTTTCCAGTAATTCTTTTTTCATCCTGTTTGTCCTCAAGAAAGGATTTATCAATGTCTATAACCCATGGACGCTTTCCAAAAGCTTTTTCTACTCTGGGTATAGAGTTTTCTAGTCTTTGTGATCCCACCCATCCTTTTAAAGGGATTATAGGCAGCATAATATCCTTATCTTTGTCTGGCAGCTCTTCTAAAGCTGTCATTTCAGCAGGGCTAATGGCCAATATAGGAGCATACTTGTAAGGAAAATTATCGGAATTTTTGAACATGTTGATACCTATATTTTCCCAAGTCTAATTTTAATAGCCGTAGTAGAGATTTCTGATTGCCGAGCAAGCATTTCGATTTTTTGCTCTATTTTTAAATCAGGCTCTTGTTCTAATGCGCTCTGTATAAGGGACCATGGCATAACAATATCAGCGGCAAGTCTATTTGCTTGGGCCTCTAATTCATCAGAAAGGCTCGATCTGTATAGAATATCATCAACAATACCATCACCGATCTTCTCTTCATGTAGTAAAAAGTGTGCGATTTCATGTGCCAAAGTGAAGCGTTGCCGCTCTTTTACATCATGGCGGTTAACACGAATGACAACCTCACCGTCTGTTTTCTTAATTTCGCCAGAAATGCCTGCATCCAATGTAGATTTTTTAACAGTAATACCAAATGCTTTAGCTATGGCTCCAACTTTAATGGGAAACTCTTGCTGGTGTTGCAAAATAATATCTTGTTTGTCTTTCGGCAAAGATAGCCATTCTCTTGAGTATGTCATATCGCTATGCCCCACTTACATCATTATTGTTTTCATCTTCTTCAGTATCGTCATCTTTATCACCCGAAGATATTCCTCTATATGCCACTCGGTTTATACCTTCAGCAATTACGGCATCTAATTTACCTTGCTGGATAAACCTTTGAAACTGAACCTCTGTTTGCTTTGCTGCTACCAAAGATGCTTTCTCAGTGCCTTTTTCAATTAACTCTCTGTAACCAATAAAAGAAAGAAGGGCTACGCCTACACCTAAGACAGTTACTAATACAGCGACACTACCTAATAAAATACTGCTCCATACCTCGAAAGTGATGCCATTTGTAATTGGTTTATTTGACTGAGATTTAAGTTCGATTTGCAAATCACGAATTACTTCATTTTGATCTGATATTAAATCACGCAGGTTCTTTATTTCTGCATTTGTTTCTTTTCTTTGCTCAGATAAGGTTTCGTATACAAATAATTTATCATCTTGGGCAACCACGGAAGGGGGCGGCGCAGATGGTTCTAGTGTTTCTTGAGCTATAACTGGATTATTCGCAATTAGGAAGATAGCAAATAATAGCATTATGGGTATAAAGTTTTTCATGTATCTCTTACCTTTTTATCTTCATCATTTAAATATTCCGGAATTTTATGATCAAGTTGAAATTTCTGGATATATTTTTCTAGCCATTTTAATACATTCCTCGGAGGATTATTCAAGCTCAACCCAATGAGGGACTTGCTGGCCTGTATTACTGAGAGTAGATGACACTCCCTATAAGATACTTTTGAAGCAAAACTGAACATAGCATCCATATGCTGCTTCAAGTCATC
>CAYFHZ010000536.1:0-2497 GCA_964342535.1 uncultured Bacteriovoracaceae bacterium
TATAGAGAAACAATCCATCCAAACGATCTGGCCGATCCGAAACTTATTATTGAAGCAAGAACAGCTTTGGACGAGTTAACTGGAATTCTCAAGCTTGGATCTATTTACGATTTTCAGAAGTAAAGTTTAATATTACTTGAGCTTTATCAGTAATAATATTCAGACAAAATGAATTAGACATAGTTAGGTCGGCAAATTTTGACTGAGATGATTTTTAGTTTTTGAGGACTTTATTTTAGTCGATAAGGAAGTCATAAATTAAAAAAAGGTTGATTTTATGTCTGCAGTTAAAAAAGTGAATGATGAAACTACTATAATTGAGTTTAATGAAGAGTCTCTTCGCTTTCAATTAATTGGAAATTCTGGTCAAGAGTTAATGTCTATCTCTGAGCGAGCATCGGCCACTATAACCTCAGAAGTTCAGCTTATAAAGAAAAGCCTTGTTGATTTTAACAATATAAAAAATGAAATTGACCTTATTACAGGTGATGCTAATAATATTCAATCTAAAGTATATGAGCTTGTAAGTGATACGAGCGCTAGTTCCAAAGAACTAGAAGAAGTATATGATAAAATGCAAGTTCTTGAAGCTCAATTTTCAGATGTTGATAAATTATTAAAAACAATAAATTCCATCGCTGATCAAACGAATTTATTAGCTTTGAATGCTACTATTGAAGCCGCTCGTGCCGGAGAGGAAGGTAAGGGATTTGCCGTTGTGGCCAATGAAGTAAAAGAGCTTTCTAAAACGACTAAAACTGCAAATGAAGATATTCAAAATAAATTAAAAATTATTGGAGAATCGATTCAAAGTTTATCAAATTATATAAATTCTAGCTGTGAGAAAATGAATAAGTCGATGGAAGTTATGAACAATACAAGATCTGAAGTCGATCATATTAATGAAAGAGCACAGAATAGTAGAAACCTTGTTAATGGATCAATTCATGATTTTAATGAACTCGAGAATTCAACTCAAGAAATGGAAATGGATTTAAGTGAATTAAATACCATTGCAAAATCATTTTCATATTTACTTACTCTCATGGGGATGAGTGCAAAACAAAATGACTTTGGTCCTCTTGAAAGACTTGCACCACTAGTTCAACAAAGTGACTTTATGGCAGCACAGCGCTTTACCAAGAATGAAGAAGAGTATGTTCTTTCAGAAACTGATATTTTGATATCTGCTACCGATTTAAGGGGAGTTATAACATTTGCAAATGAGACCTTTTACAATGTCGCTCAATATCCAATAGGATCCCTTGTAGGAAAACCTCATAATATTATCAGACATCCTGATATGCCTAAAGCTGCCTTTGCTGATTTATGGGTTATTATTAAAGATAGAAAACTATGGCAAGGACTTGTTTGTAATAAAGGTAAAGATGGTAGAATCTATTGGGTTAATGCTATCGTTTTTCCGTGTTATGAAAAAGGTGAGTGCGTCGGCTACCTTTCTGTGAGAAGTAAACCTTCAAGACAAGATATTGAAAGAGCAAAAGAAGCTTATAGAAAACTTCCTTAATTCAAAATTAATCTTAGTTCTTTTTCTAAAAAATTTATAAGTTCTCTAACTCGAGGAGTGACATTTTTCTTTGATGGGTAAACAAGCCATTTAAAAGAAATAATTCAAGCTAAAAAATTGAGCTTCACAGCAGATGAATTGCAATCTTTAACTTTGTAGGAAAATAAATTCATCCAAAAATGCTTTAACACTCGAAGACATATTTTTCTTGCTCGGAGTGAGTAGCCAAATTGGTATCTCCTCCGGCATGAAATTTTCTAAAATTGGAATAAGTTGCCCATTTTCAATAAAAGAATTTACGTATTCAGCAGGTAAGCAAGTTATACCAAGATTTTCAACAGCAGCCTTAGTAAGAGTTCGAGCATTATTTGATTTGAAATTCCCATGAATTGCGATATTTTGAATTTTTCCATCTATTGTAAGCTTCCATGTTTTTTTAGGGCTTAAACAGTTATGATGTTTTAAATCATCTGGTGTTTTTGGTACACCATTAAAATTTAAGTATTCAGGGCTGGCACATACAATTTCTTTTCTCGAGGCAATTTTTTTGGAAATGAGTGATGAGTTTTGTAAGTGGCCAACTCTTACTGCAAAATCATAGTTCTCCTTAATGAGGTCTACCATTTTTTCCTCAAAGATGAGTTCAATTTCAACACGAGGGTATTTTTTTAAAAATCGTCTTGCATACTTTGCAATATAATCCTCTCCAAAAAGACCAGCTACACTTATTTTTATTTTTCCACTTGGTGCATTTGATTGCTCTAAAATCTCTTCTTGTACTTTAAGAATATTATAGAAGCTATTAGAACAAGCTTGATAGAATTTATCTCCTGTTTTCGTGAGGGATACTGACCTTGTTGATCGATTAAAAAGTCTTTGTCCAAGTTGATCTTCTAGTTTTTGAACAAGTTTAGAAATATGTGCTTTCGATACAGAAAGCTCTTGTGCTGCAGCTGAAAAGCTTTTTAG
>CAYFHZ010000537.1:0-2488 GCA_964342535.1 uncultured Bacteriovoracaceae bacterium
TTAAGAGTAAAGATTTAAAAACTATTATGACTTCTAAAAATAATATTGTTACTTATTTTGGGAAAAACTTTGAACAAAAATGCTCATATTTAAACCTTGAGCAACTAGAAAAATATTTTTCTGATTTCTCTCCCCTTTTAAATAATTTAAACCCAATTTTCATTCCTTTATATCCAGGTTTTCAAGCTGATAAAACATGCATTGATAAATTATCAAAAAAATACTTAAAAAAAATGGTAGATAAAACTATCTCAGAAGCGTCACAATGTCTCATCAATTTGGCGAAGACTCATAAAGGAAATTCATATCCCTTAAAAATCTTAAATCTTCTTTATGCTCAAACAAGTGGGCATGTAAAACCATCAACTCTTTATTGTACAAATGAAATTGAACCATTTTCAGCTCAGACTATTGCAATGGCATCAACACTTGGTTATCAAAGCAGTCAATTTTCTGCACCATTAATTATTTTTAATCCTAAAATTTGGGTAAATTTTTTTGGTAACCTTTTAGATGCAAATCTTTCAGACAAAGAGTTTCGTGGAGTCTTTTTTCATGAATGGCTTCATAATAATGAAATTCATAGTCACGGTTATGAAGTAGAAAAAGGCTATACTTGTGAGAGTTGTTGTTTTGGTAATAAAAATAGTCATGAGAATGATATTGCTTGTAAAATTTGTGCTAACGATTACAAATCGATTCAGTCACACGAATATGCTGAAGATATAACACTGTATGCTTATTATAGTAGAACCGGAGCAGCTGAGCTTTATTTCTACAGTCAAAATCTTCCCTACAAAGAAAACTTTATAAACAATTATCTAGCGGCCATGATTAATAAAGACATAAAACTTGTGAAAACTCTTATTGATGAAAAGATAAAAAGAGGCTTTAAAAACAGACCAACTCTTGTGGCCGAAGATCTATATCAGGAAATCTCGGAGATAAAACTCTCAGATAGTAAGATTCAAAAAGAAAATGAACTATTTGCAAAAATAATATTTGATTCCTTTGAAAACAAACTGAATATTTCTGATCTTGATAAAGTTGACTTTGGAGTAATCGTAAAGAGTAATCGAAAAGGTTTTAATGGAAGACTGCTTACACCAGATCCAGGATATTATAGTCTCTATAAGTCCTATGAATATTTATTAAGATCATTATTACGAAAATACCCGCCTAAAAGTAGTGAAAGACGGAAACTAGAATCTTTTCTTGCGAAGTTTAATTAGTTGTTGGAAAAAATTCTTTCAAGCGTGAAAAACCACCGGCATTAACGCCATTGATACCATGCTCTTTTAAAGAAGAAATAGCGATTCCAGAGCGTGTTCCTGAACGACAGTAAAAGTAAATCTTTTTATCACTGGCAAGGGCCTTAATTTTCACAACAGCTTGATCAGGGTGAGACTTAATCAAAGAAAGAGGAATAAAATTTGCTCCTTTTATCATACCTGATTGAATTTCATCCTGTTCTCTTACATCAATAAGCACTGCTGTATTTGCTTTAATGTCTTTGGTGATTTGATCTTGAGATGCTAAATCTCCCCCTGCAAAAAGACGGTAAACAAGCATCACTGAAAATAGTATAATAAAAGTAATATTTCGTTTCATGTGTTAATCATATTCCTTGTTTGTTCATCTGACAATTGATCCAGATCATAATGTACTTCTCATTAGCTTTTTATTTTGCTAGGATCAATCTATGGATATTCTTGGTAAAAAAATTGATGATTATAAATGTCTATTATTTGATTTAGACGGAACTTTAATTAACTCTATGGTTTGGCATAATATTGCCTGGACTGAAGCTTTTAAAGAAGCTGGTTTAGAAATACCCCAAAGCCTTCTGGATGAAACAATGGGAATGGCATCTGTTCGAATTGTTGAAATTGCAAATAAAAGATATAATACTAATTTAGATGCTAAAAAAGTTGCTGCCAATAAAAGGGCCAAATACTTGGATAATTTAAGTAAAGTTGAGACTGTTCCAAAATTAATGGAAATAGTAAAAAAATATCATGGAATTAAACCTCTTGGAATTATAACGGGAGGATCTCACGCGGTAGTAGATAAGCTTTTACCTCTACTAAAAATAGATTATTATTTTGACTCTATTGTATGTGCAGACGATACAACTCTTGGAAAAGACAGTACCCAACCCTACGAAATGGCCACTGAACAGCTTAAAGTAGATATGAAAGACTGTATCTTTTTTGATGATGGTGATGTTGGACTCAAGGGTGCCAGATTATCTGGAATGGATGTAGTCCATGTCGATATTAATTCTCCTGACGTGTTTATAAGTATCAATAAGTAAAACTTACTAATAACATTGGTAAGTACCAGATAACGTGTTAAATTCCCAGAATGTTAATAGATGTACGTTATCTTGAAAATCTTAGAATCGAAGCCCTTTTTGATGACTTTAATGTTATTGCGGATCAGCCTATACGTTATAAAGGAGATGGAACTGCTCCTGGGCCGTTCG
>CAYFHZ010000538.1:0-2480 GCA_964342535.1 uncultured Bacteriovoracaceae bacterium
TGGATTCTATTTTCGAGCGAATGATTCCAGAAAAATACAGCGTTTTAAATGTAAGGCTTGTGGTACTAAATTTAGTGCAAATACTGGAACCTTAGAGTTCGGTCAAAAAAAAAGAAGAGTCAATCCTCTTCTTTTAAAGCTGTTTTGCGCCAAAGTAACCCAAAAACGAGCAGCTCGTATTGCAGGACAAGGAGAACTAAAACAAACCAAACACGATCCGATTTTTACTATCGACCATACTATAGCAATGATGAGAGATAGTATCTCGACATTTGTAAGGAGATCTTGGTGTGTTTCCCAAGACCCCAACCGTTTACAAGGTCATCTTGATATTTTTATCTATTACTATAGCCACTTCTATCTTGGGGGAATTTCCCCACCGTAGTCAGGCGGTTAGAAAGAATATTTCACTCCATTACCATTTTTTAGTCTATCAATATCAATCTCCAGTGAAGGACTATCTCCTTTTATGTTATTTCCTCGACCTGTCTCATCTATAGAAGGTACATATTTATACTGACGACCTGTTCCTGGTTCCGTGCAAGATTGTCCATCATCAGAGATAAAACAAATACGTTGCATTTTATATTCTTTATCAAAACGATACATATCATCTGCAAAAGAATTAAAGCTTAGTGTAGTCAGTAATAGAATAAACTTATTCAATTCCTTGTGCTCCTGAACCTTGCTCTTCACCACTATCACCAACAGTAATTCCACCTGATTTTCCAGCACCTCTATCTAAGCCTGTTTCTTTAGGATCTTCTCCATTCGTAGAATTATCAGAAGATATTTTATAAACGACTTCTTTGGTATCTAACCCACCGGCGACACAAACAATTTCAGCTCGTTCATATCTAAAGTGACAGAAATCACTTAGCATATAGGGATAAAAATTTCCATTTTTATACACTTGTTTCATATTAATTCCACCAGTACTAGATCCATTGTATTGCAGCATCCTTTTTGACTGTTTGTACTTGTTTAATTCTTCTCTCGCTTCACGATATTTACGATCTGTCTCTTCCACAACTCTTTGAAGCTTTTTAAGAATTTCATCACTTTCAGCTTTACTCAATGTGGCTTTTGAGGACGAGCCTTCAGGTGATACTTCAGAGTTTTTTGTATCAATTACCTTTAACTTCGATTCAAAAGTAGACTTTAAATTAGGTACACCAATGTAAAAATCTTCTTGTTTTTGACCAATTGGAGTATCATCTTGAGAGAAAACTTGAAAACTTAAACCTATAAAAAACAATACTAAAACTTTCATAATTGAGTTCCTTATTCTGTAAATTCTTTAATACTAATTATCTTTTTTAAATCATCTTCACTTATGGTGTTATTTCCTTGTGAGTTTCCTCCAACGGCAGGGGCTAATGCCTTCATAATATCGTTCGCAAGAGCAGAAGCTCCATCCGGAGTTGCTTTATATATTCTCCCTGGTTTGGCACAAGTACCATCTTCATGTAAGGTACAAGAGTTACGATGACTCACTATTTTTTTATTTCCATCAAAAGGTTGATTGCCTGAGATTTTTTCAGCACTATCATTCTTTCCAATTAATTCGTCTTTACTGATGTTTTTTATTTCACAATCGATAATTGTTGGCCCTGATACAGTTCCAAAAAAGCATTTAAAGCTATAGCAGGTTTTTCTCATTCCTTTTTTAAGAACTTCACCAAACGTCGAATTCATTAAAGTTACACTATCAGGGATTCCTCCCCCTTCTTTACATTCTTGAATTTTAGGGCCATTAACATTCAGGTTTGATGGGTTAGAGTTTTCCCCCAAACTTGTTTGTGTTAGTCTACAAAATCTTTGGGGACTACTCGTTTTTCCCCCTTTCTTACATTGAAGTGAAAAGCAATCACGAGTTACTAAGTATCCATTTTTTTCTTGAACTTTAATATCTTGTTCATCAGGGATTTCTTTTATATTTACAACTTGTCCTCTATCACGTGTACAACTCTCTATGACACCACCTTCAAATTTATAATTTTTGCCAGTAGGAAAGTCTATTGCATACCCATGGGAAAAACTAAGAATACTAATTAAAATGAAATAAAAAATCTTCATATATTCTCCCACTATTAATCTAATTCTTTTGCTTCAGAACTATTATTTCCATCTGAAGAACCTAAGGATGGAGTTGGAGCTTCTTTTGATGAAATTTCCCTTCCACTTGTTATTGCTTTACCGTCTGTTAAGTCATACAAAATTCCAGTATCAACTGATTGGCAAGCAGTCTCAGTTTCATTAATAATACAATCACCTTTTTTAACAGGATAGAAATACAGGTTTTCAATTGCAGCTCTAATTGTTTCTAAAGCTAGTAGTTCAATATGGTCAGCACAATACCTTTTTAATTTAGGTCCGCTACCTTTAGAGGAGCACTTATACATTAAGCATGTTTTATACTTTTTACCTTCAAGCCTATTGGGTTTTCCTGCTTGACCAAGAAATATCACTTCCCCGCC
>CAYFHZ010000539.1:0-2467 GCA_964342535.1 uncultured Bacteriovoracaceae bacterium
TTCAACTAATTTTCCATTTAAAAAAATCTTTGTAACATTAATATTTCCCATAAAGAGAAGAACAGTTTCACCTTTTAGAAGAACGTGTTTACCCTGTTTTAATATATATCTTTTGATTTTTTCATCATCAACCTTGTAACTGATCCAGGTATCTCCATCAACTGCCCTAATGTAGACTGCTTGTTTTCCTTCAAGCTTTAGATTTTTTATATAGGCCGGAAGTAAATTTACATCATTAGATTCAGGAGCATTTTCAATGACAGAAAACATATTTCTTGGGGCTGGGTAAAACTTCTTAAATGGGAATTTCCCAGCAGGAAGAATGGCCACATCAGCTGATTCTGTGTCTTCAACTTCGTCAATCGATGTATCTTCTTCTTCCTTTTTCATTTCAGAAGAAGGAGTTGTAGAAGCTACCTCTACAACAGGTTTATCAGTCTTTGTAGGAGTCGCAGCTTGAATTGACTCTTGGGCACTTTCTGGAACTGTCTCAGGAGTTGTATTTTCTTCACTTTCTGATTCTTGAGCTACTTCTTCTCTCATTTGCGCTGTTTTTTCTGATTCAAAAAGATTTTGTTCAGGAGTTTTTAGTTGATTTTCAGATGCTATCTTTTTGGTTTCAAAATTTATTTGACCAAAAAAATTAACCACACCCTTAACAATTACGACAAAAACAATAAGTCCAGCTAAAGAGTATATAACTTTTTTATTCATAAAACCTTGAATAATTGAAATCAAAGTTTCTTTCATTTCTTCATTTTCAGACTCTTCAGTATTATTAGTCTGTAAAGAACCAAGTTCACTTTTACTTTCAGTAGTCGGCCCGGTACCTTCCTTAGAGTGGTAAGTGTTTTCTAGGGCATGAGTGGCATCATCGATATTTAAACCAATGGTTTTTGCATAGTTTTTAACGAAACCTTTAACATAGGTTTTATTTGGAAGTTTATTCAAATCATCATTTTCTAATGATCTTAAAACATTGATGTTAATTTTTGTCTTCTGAGAAATCTCTTGAATAGATATATTCTTAAGTTCTCTTTGACTCCTAAGTAGAGTTCCAATTGTATTAGTTTCTTCCATAATTCAATATTTTATTGGATTTTAAAAAAATTAAAAGTCCGGTGACAATATATTCCTAGTCTTCTTTCTGTTGGGTTGTAATTTAAATTGCATCCCAAGGTTAGCACTATTTAAAGCTTGTAATTGATTTTCAGCTTTTTTACCGTATTCAGTCGGTTTAAATCTCTCAATAACCTCTTCTAGTTTTACTCTGGCAGTATCATATTCTTTGAGTTGTATATATGACAATGCCTGATGATAAATAGGTTTTGGATTATTGTAGCAAACCCCGTAGCCGGCTGACTTGTATGACTCTAAAGCATTTTTATATTCTTGTCTTTGAAAATAAATCTCTCCCATGAAAAAGTGGCTTGCACAATATTGTGGGTTTTCACTTAGAGATTGTTTAAAGTAGTTAAGAGCTTTTTGCACATTTTTAGTTTTTAAATATAATTGGCCAAGATTGTAATAGGTTTTGTATTGCCCTTCATAGGTTAGATCTTCTAGAACAATATGAAATTGCTTTTTTGCTTCTTCCAGTTGATTCGTATTGGTATAAAGAGTTGCTAGATTTAGCCTTGCTTTAGTGTTTTTAGGATTAATTTCCAGTGCCTTTTTGACATAACGAATTGCAGTTCCTTCTTTTGTTTTAAAAAAGTACGCCATACCTAGATTATTGAGTATATCTGAGTCGTTTGGTTTTAAACTATTGGCCTCTAAAAGGTTTTTTAAAGCCGAAGTGTATTGACCATTTAAAAGATCATTAGTTCCTTTACCATAGTATATTTCAGCTTTTTTTTCAGCTTTAGTTTTTTCTTTTGGAGAAGAAGCGCACCCAAAAACAAAAATTAATGAAAAAATGATGAGAGTTTTCATATGCCCCCTAATATATGGTTAATACGATTAAATTCTACCTAAGTTTTTTCATCATTGAAAGCGTTTATTGATGCCGTGTTAGGATTAGAGCCCCTTCAAAATGAAAGCTAGAAGGGAACAAATCAATGAGATAACTTGATTCTATTTTGTAATCTTCACTGAGTTTATATAGATCACGTATCATAGTTGCAGGATGGCAAGAAACATAAAGTATTGTCTTAGGATTTAATTTTTGCACCCATTGAGATAAATCTTTAAACCCACTTCTAGGAGGGTCTATGATGAGAAGATCAACTTGATCTGTACTTGTTAGGTTTATAAATTGAGAAAGTGCTTCTGTCTTAAAAAGGTTTAGGTTAATAGCGTCTAATGATGGAGCCTTATCTGGATAGAGGTCTACAATATATCTCTTTGAATAATTTAAATTATCACTTAAATTTCCTTTACCACCAAAGAGGTCTAACACAAGGTTGAATGCTTGGTTGAGTTCTCCTTGAAAGAGAGTTAGCATTTTTAAATTAACTTGTTGGTT
>CAYFHZ010000540.1:0-2458 GCA_964342535.1 uncultured Bacteriovoracaceae bacterium
TTTCAGAGTTTATACCACTCAAATATTTCGGGCTTTTAACATTTATAGGTATGGTGTCAGCTCTTATATTTGATCTCTACTTTTTACCATCTCTTATCATTAAATATGGTACAAGAAAAAGGCTAGGAGGAGAGTAAACCTTCCTCCTAGTTTATAAGTACTTACAGCTCAGATAAAACTTTTGCATTAATGACAGTTCTGCCATTTACTCTTAAACATCTTCTTACTGTGTCATCTTTCAGGTCAAAAAAAGAGCTAACTTTTTTGTAAACAGTATTGAAGAGATGACATTCATCAAAATCTTTAAAAGTAACTTCTTTATATTCAGCTTGAATTTCTCCTGCTCCCGAGTGTAATGCATCAAAGCTTGTAGATACTCTTGCAGGTAAATGAAATCTTCCGAATACATCAATACCACCAGTACATCTTACGTTTATGTTTTTTGCACCTAGTGTTTTGAGTAAATCTTTTGTCTTTGTTTCAACGCTATCACAGTTGTAATAAACAGTAGATCCATACATAGTCCATGTTTGGATTGTGAAATTTGTTTCTTGTGATTTGTACTCTGCAGAAAATGCAGCTGCTGAAATAAACATAAGTAGAAATGTAAATTTTTTCATGGTGTGTCTCCTTTGTATTTTTCTGTATTACAACAAGAGAGACTTGGTTTGACAATCTTATTTACAAAGGCGCAGCGTGTTATCTCTGTGTGTGTTTAGCTATTCTTAATCAAATCTAAATAAAGTTTTCTTATAGAGTATGTTTTTGAGTTCTTGGCGATAGACTTTGGAAAGTTTTGTTTATCAATTTTTGAGACTGGCATGACCCCTCTAGTGGATGACGTAATAAAAACTTCATCAGCACCTTTAAGTTCTTCTAGAGTAAGAGCAGATAATTTGAGGTCAAATTTTTCTCTATGGCATAATTCAATGATTTTTTGGCGGGTAATTCCTTTAAGAAGACCGCTTTCTAAACTTGGCGTTATAATTTGATCATCTTTTATACAGAAAATATTAAATGTTGTTCCTTCCGTTACTAAGTTATCATGATTAAGCATGATAGCATCATCATAGTCATAATTTTTTGCTTCTTGAATGGCCATTATATTATTTAGATAATTTCCTGATTTCGCATTAGGATCTACCGATTGAATAGAGTTGCGTATATATGTTGACGTCATTAATTTGATTCCATCTTCATAAAATTTCTTAGGAGGAAGCTCTAGAGGTTTCGCAATGATAATAAAATTATTTTTTAAATCAGCTTGAGGGGCAAGAGATATTTTAGATTCTCCTCTTGTTATAATGATTCTAATATATATGAGAGGTTCACTAATAGATTGAAGAGTTTTATTGATTTCTTCTTTAATCTCATCAATAGTGAAATCAATATTTATTTTCAAGAGGGTCGCTGAATTATAAAGTCTTTGTAAATGATCATCTAAGAATAAAACTTTACCTTCAAAAGCATAACTGACTTCATATATAGAGTCTCCAAAAAGAAAACCTCGATCAAAAATAGATATTTTGGCATCTTGGGCTTTTATGATTTTTTTGTTTAAATTAACAACAATGGAAGGTTCAACTGTCTTTGTATTCATAATAATTATGTATCAAACTAATACTTAATAGAAAATCTATTTTATGCTTATGAGTTCAATTAATTGGTTATCAAGAGATTCTATTCTTTTTTGGTCTATAATGAGATCATCTTTGAATTTTTCTAGTTTGGTGGTTGTATAAAGCTCAAATAGGTCAGCTTTATTTGTGGATTTACTTATCTTAGTAAAATCGAAAAAACTTTCCCATGATCCCCTTGCGATGAGAAACCAACAACCCATTGCATCTCCTAGAAAACATGCATTTTCATATCGATTGTTTATGTCATTTAAGTCATCCCTTCGATGCTGATTTATAATTGCAAGTTGAGAAATTTCTAGAGGTTCGACTAAATTCTTTTTTCTTCTTGCAATTTTCAAATATTCATTTACGGTTTCATTTTTATTTTGCATTGTTAAAAAAATAGAAATAAGCGTATAGTATGAAATATCATTGTTTTTACTTAGATCCTTTAGCTTTTCTACATATAATGTCCCATCACTATATTGACTTAACATCCAGGCGAGAGGTACTAATCTTTCAAGTGCATTTTGAGAATGGCTTCTTTTTAAGAGTGCAAGTTTGTAATGTGCATAAGCTTGTTCTAATTCATCTTTTGCTAGAAGAATATTTCCTCTGAAAATTTCTGCATTTGATGTTTGAACATCTTTTAAAACATCGTAGGCCATATTGAGCTTACCATCACGAAAGTAAGTCATTCCGATTAGTTCTCTTTGTTTTTCACTCTCTAAAACATTTTTACTAAAATATTTGAATCGGGGTATGAATTGATCTTGTTGATCAAGAAAGATTCCAAGTTTTAAAAACATAGAAAGGTAGTTTGTGTTCACATTTTCTAT
>CAYFHZ010000541.1:0-2452 GCA_964342535.1 uncultured Bacteriovoracaceae bacterium
ATCATTTGGTAAAGAATCACCTACAGGGAAAGGTAAGGAGGATTTATGGATTCTTTAGTATTGTTGAGTTTATTATTATTTTTCTTAGCAGCTGGAAGCTCTCTTATTCATTACAATGCATCTGTAAAAAAGCAAGCTAGAGTACGAGTTAGATCTGATTCATAACTCTATAAAAATTTCAAGCTTAGGGATATGGTTTTTTTTATGACTTCAAAAATGCTACGAATTTCAAATGAAGCGACTACTGATACTCCTTTTGTTTTGTCCCCCTTTTTTTGCTTATGGTAGTAATACTAAATCAGATCTTTTAAATATTTATATTGATCAACTTATAAATGAATTTGATAAAAGCTTAGTTCTAACTCAATACCCATTAACTTCATCTTTATATCGAAAAATACTTGCGGGAAGGTCTCTTTTAGAGAATCAATATACTATAGAAGAATATGGTAAGAAATCTCTTGTTAATATAGATAATTTAAATATTTATCATCAAATAATAAAAGAAGTTGAAGAGGAAGCTCAAAAAATTAATTTTGATTTTCAAGCACAAAAATCAAAGAAACTTTATATCTATCCATCTGAAGGTCCAGACGGTAATTTAACTGGAAATACCTATCCCAAAGGAGTATGGTCTTTAACTTTCGATGATGGACCAAGGGGAGAGAGAACACAGAAAGTTGTTGAGCAACTTTATTCAAGTGGAGTTAAGGCAACTTTTTTTATGCTGACTTCTCAAGCAAAACGTTATCCTAAAACTGTAGACTTTGTACTTGATCACCAGATGGAAATTGCACTACATAGTTACACTCATGCAAATCTTAGTAAAGCAGACGAGAAGACTCTTATGTATGAAATAGAGGATGCTCTAAAAGATTTACAAGAACTCACTTATACATCAGTAGGATTCTTTAGACTTCCATATGGTGCAGGGACCAGGCTTAGGTCTGTAAGAGAAACAATTGCTAATAAAAAAATGGTACATGTATTTTGGAATGTTGATACTCTCGATTGGAAAGACAAAGATCCAAAGTCAATTGTAAATAGGGCCAAGCTTCAAATGAGTGCCACTCCAAAGCAAAGTGGTATTATTCTTTTTCATGATATTCATGCACAAACAGTTATCGCAAGTAAATCTCTTATGGATGATATGCTTGCAAACCAATTAACCCTTTGTACTGTTGGTGAGGTAACAAAGTATATAAACGGAGAGGAGTCTGATTGTCCTGTGAAATAAAAGCATAAATTCATATCAATATTATAGAGAGAATAAAAGAGGGGAGAGAGAATGAAATACTTAATAATTCTTTTAGTATTTACGGTGGGAAAGACCGTTTATGGTGGGTATAAACATATTGGAAATTTCTACTCAAGAACTAATATTAAAGATTCTTTTCACAAACACAACGACATTATACAGAAACTTGCCCTAAATACTGTGTTGATTAACTCTAAGGTTAGAACCGGAATAAATCGAGGAACTGGTTTTTACCTAGGCTTACATAAAGGGAAGCACCTGGTTTTAACAAATTCTCATGTAATGGATAAAAACGAATGTGAAGGGGCAAGAGTGACTTTTTTAACAAGGTCTTTAAATACATTTACGTTCAGCTGTAACGAAATACTTTTAAATTTATATCAAAGAGAACAGTCCGACCTCACACTGTTTTCTGTGAAATTTAATGGTCATGAAGATAAATTAGGAAGTGGTCTTAAACTTGATCTAAGTTATTCACCAATTGCAGGTGAAGAGCTTGCCATTATTGGATTCGGGATTAAAAAAGCTCCATCTAGAATGATTGACTTCAGATTAAAGCGCTTTACTCCACTATTAAGTATGGATAATGATTGTGTTATAGCAAGTCCAACTGGAGTTACTGTTTTTTTTGGTGGAAGCTCACAAGTCGACCATACTTTTGCTACAGGTTGTGATGTTGCTACAGGTGACTCAGGTTCTGCCATCCTTAATCGTAACACAGGAGAAGTGGTTGGCCTATTATGGGGTATGGGAAGTGATGCTACAGATAAATATAAACAACAAAATTCAGAGTATTTTATGAATGAAGTCGTTGGGAAAAATCATTCGATGGTTTGGAAAAACCTTTCTTATGGAATACTCCTTAGTCAATTACAGGAAAAACTAAGTACATTTCTAACTGAATAAAAAATATAGATATGTATAGTTTTTATACATATCTATATGTTATTTCTAGTACTTAGCGAACATATGAGTTCATAAAATATGGGCATCTACTTTGCAATTCACTTAGTATGATGAAAATAGCTGTGTCTTTATTTCTTTTATTACAATTTGTTTCTTGTGGAAAAGACAGTTCGCTTTTTCAAGCAGATACAGTGACAAGTTATAATGTTGAGCCTGCTACCGAAGAAGATTTTGTGTATGAGTTTACAACGCTTAAATGTACAACAGGAGAGCAGAGTAGTAATACCT
>CAYFHZ010000542.1:0-2448 GCA_964342535.1 uncultured Bacteriovoracaceae bacterium
ATTAATGTTACAGAGATTTTTCAAAATGGAAAATTAGTTGAAACAGACTCAAGAACAGGTGTTAAAAGTCTCATTTTTCCTGAAGAAAAAGCCATAGACTTTGAACTTCCTTTATTTCCATCATATCAAGGAATACCGTATGCCGCTTCTGAATATAAGGCAAATATGGTTGAAGAAACGAGTAATAATTAGCTCAGCCAATCCATTTTTCTAAATGTTTTAAATGAAAATCCAATAAGAATGAGATTTGGAATGATTGCACATAATGCAATTGGAATACTTCCATCTCTTGCTGCACTCACAATAGAGAAATAAACAATATAATAACCAATAAGATAGAGAATGGCCTTACCACTACTTCCTTTACCTTTTCCTCTATTTCCAGTTACACCAAGAGTAAAGCCTAAAAAAGTTAAAATAAGACATAGTATAGGTGTATTAAGCCTATTCCAGTATTCGTAAGTAGCGTTAAAGTAATCTTTTTTATCAAATCCATCTTTTTTAGCTTCTTCAAGGCCGCCAGCAATAAAATTATTAAGTTCTTCTTTGGACATCATAATTTCTTTCATGGATGTTTGATAAGAGAATCTCTGTTCAGAAATCGGAAGAAGATACTTATCAAAAAGAATTTTTTCCGTTTCTTTATGCTGACTTGCAATATTTGTTATATTTCCCTCTTTCAGTTCGAGAGATAATTTTTCAACTCCTGTTTTTTCATTTTTTTCATGAATAATCTTTCCGTATTTTGCAACAATTACTTTTTCTAGTTTCTGTTCATCATCAAAAATATGAAGATAAATATCCTGCATCTCTTTCGTAATTTCATCAACCTCACTTGGAAAAATTGTGATATTTCTAAGATGAGTAAAAAACTGCCCCGATTTGAGACCTTGGACTAAACTTGTAGAACTTAAAATCTTTATCTTTCTTCTAACTTTCTTGTGAGCAGAAGGAACAAATTCTTGATTAAGTAAATAAAGTGAGATTGCCACCAAAATGCTAACAAAAAGATAAGGTTTTAAAATATCTATTTTATTTAATCCTGCTGCGCGCATCGCAACATATTCGGAATCACCAGAGAGTCTATTCAAGCTAAAAATGACTGAAAAGAAAACAGATAAAGGAACTGCCATTGGAATGAGGGTCGTCATAACGTTACCAACAAGTTCAATAACAAACCAGAGCCCTAATTCATCAGATGTCATAAGACTCATTATTCTAAAGAGCTCAAAAGTCATAAGAAAAGAAACAAAGAAAATTGTACTCACTAAAAAAGGGACTATAAAATGAGCTGATATATAATTTGCATACAATTTTAGCATATTATATACGGTACTTTATTGACCCTATTTAGACAATAAATTCATCTTCTGGTAAAATGATTTTCTAAAAACTAATACTAATCGCTCAAGATAATTTAAGGAGCTTCCATGCAAATCCATTTTGATTTTGAAACAAAAAACTACGACAAAGCTGAAGTTAAAGTTCTAGGTGCTTACTCTAAAGCTGACAAAGCTCAACTTTCTTGGTCTGACAAAGAACTAACTAAACTTTTCAATTCTCTAAAAGCTGCAAAACACTTTACTGGTGCTGCTGGCTCACACCTAAGCTTTACAGGCTTAGATCAAGAAACAGTTATTGTTGTTGGTCTTGGTGAAAAAACAAAAGCAAAAGCAGAAGGTATTAGAAGAGCTACAGCTCAAGCATATAAACTTATTGCAGGAAAAAAGTATGCATCTGTTGGAGTTGATGTCGCTTCATTTAATGCCATAAATAAGCTCTCAGATACAGCAGGACTTATGAATGAAGCACTTCAAATGACGGCATATTCTTTTGATACTCACATGGGGAAAAAGAATGAAAACTCATTCAAGGCAGTTCATTTTTACTTGAATGATAAAAAGGTTAAAAGAGGTATTGAAAAGGTTCAAACAAGTACTGATAACGTAGCTTCTTCAATTAATTTTATGCGAGATTTATGTAATGAAGCTCCAAATGTACTACATTCTGAAGAATATGCTGAAAGAATTGAAAAAGATGTTAAATCAACTTTAAAAGGTAAAGGTGTCAAAGTTAAAGTTCTTGGTATGAAAGAGCTTAAACAAGAGAATATGAATTTATTCTTAGCTGTAAATGCCGGTTCAGCTTATGACCCCAGACTTGTGCACCTTACCTATACACCAAAGAAACTTACAAAAAATACAAAACATTATGCGCTCGTTGGAAAGGGACTTACTTTCGACACTGGTGGATATTCACTAAAGCCAGGTGGAGCTATGATGGGAATGAAATATGATATGGGTGGTTCTGCAACTGTTTACGGGGCCTTTCGAGCAGCTGTACTTAATGATGCTCCTTACAAGCTAACTTGTATATTAGGGATGACTGACAACGCAGTCAATGAAAGTGCAACCATGCCTGACTCTATCGTTAAAGGTAGAAATGGAA
>CAYFHZ010000543.1:0-2444 GCA_964342535.1 uncultured Bacteriovoracaceae bacterium
AATTCTTAAAGTTAAAAACTTTTGAGTTAATACCTTATCATTAGTTTCGTTAACAAGGTGTAATTGAAGACCCAACAAACTCTGAACAACTGAAGTATAATTCTTTAATCCTTCTTTTATTGTGAATAAACCTGAGTTTATACTCTTTCTGGTTTCTTCAATCGACAATATATTCTTGTTTATTTTAGTATGAAATTTATGAGAGTTATTAAGAGCAGCTAAATCACTTATAACTTTTTCAATGCTAGTGTCATTTTCCTTTCTGAGCTGCTCTAGCTTTTTTCTAGTTGCACCACCACTCATAAAGCTTGCCGAGATTCCTCGCTCTTTTTGTGTTGTGTGCACCATAATGGATGAAGATTCTAAAATTGGAAATTGATTTAATATTTTAGAAGAAGACAATAATTGTTGGTAATTTGTGCTTATTGGTCCAGTAATTAACAAATAAAAAAAACTTATTATTGGTATAGATGCAATTAGAAACATTTTAAATGCTAAAGAAAACTTTTTCACGATACAAATCCTTGATATAAATTAGATATCTTTTCGGCAGTATTAACAAAACCTTAATAACATTCTAAAATAAAGAGTTTTAAAGAGGATCCCCTTGAATATAGAAGAATTCAATCTGCCGTATTTTTAATATTTTATGTATTCTTTTTCGACACTTTTAATATTTGCATGCAAAGATTTCAATGGATCTGTCGCGCAATTATTTTATCCCATAAAATTTATGTAAGTACATATTAACCAAGTATCAAACTCAAGCGATGATTTTCGCTACAGTTTTGGGACAATATCAAAAAACTGGAGTCTCACCAAAGATAACTTTTATAAGAGGTATTTATGATTAAAAAAGGACATGTTTCAATAAATAAAATAAACGACATTAAGAAATATTATAATAACCTTCAAAGGGATGAATATACTAACTTAAAAAGATTTAGGGCCTTGAGTCGATTTTGTTTAAAGAACAACAAAATAACAAAATTACAAAACGTACCATTGAAGCAACCTCATTCGAGCAATGCACTCTTTGGTGAATTGCCAAGACAATTTAATGACCTAAACAATAACCTAATATCATCTTTTAGTTTTAAGTCTATATTTTGGAATATGCTAACTGATTTCAATTTAAGCAATTTAAATGAGTATGAATTTTGGGTACACCAAATCAGAACTAAGATTGAAAACACCGATGAAAACTCCCTCATTACGCCAGAAGGAATTCACCGAGATGACGCTGAAAAAGTTGGTATCATTTGTGTTGACAGAAGCAATATTGAAGGAGCGATGAACAGATTTTATAAAGAAAAAAAGAAAGAAACATTATTTAAAGAAGTTTATCTAAAAAATAGTGAATACCTTATTTTTGACGACAACAAGATCTGGCATGATGTAAGCCAGGCAAGCGCCTTAAATAATAACGCATATAGAGATACCTTAATCTTTTGCGGAATCAAAAGATCAAAGGCAATACAGTTGATAGCATAAAAATTTTAAGAGCAATAAATATAAAAACAATGAGGAGTATTATGAAAGTTTATAACTTATTATTAATTGGACTCATGGCCGTAACCTTTGGCTGTGAAAAAAAAGATACTGAAGTTAAAGTCCCAACTCCAAGTCCTAGTAATCCCACATCAGGTTCAGGTTCTGGATCAGAGTCAGAAGATATTGAAGTGATTTTTACATCTTTGAACTCTCCTAAGAGTGGATTTGAATGTGAAATGCAAGTAGAAGGCTCAACAGAAGTAAGTAAAATCTTTTACCGTGATACAAGCGAAGATTATCCAGAGAAAATACTTACTCAAAATATCTATACAGTTTTAGACGACTCTTCTGTAGATACTGGTATTGTCATCGGGGATCGAAAACTTCTATGGATTTTGAATTATGACTCTGTTGCAAATGAGATTTATCGATCGACAACACTAACGAGTAGTATTACTGAAGTAGAACCAACTGAGTACTTGATGATTAATGCCCACATAGAGTTTGATAAAATATCAAATGAATTTCTCATAGATATCATAGGTAGTAAGGCGGAGAATCAAGTTGTCACAAAAGAAAATTTACAATCTGCAAGAATAAATAATTGTATTCCAATAGAAATGAAAGTTCCATTTGGACTATAAAATAAAAGGGGTCTTTATGAAATTACTTAGTGTTCTCATGCTTATTATGGCATCTCAGGTTAGTGCAAATGATCAATGTGCTTATGTCTCAATTGAAGCGGCTCAAAATGCTATTAATGAAGAGGCAAGTAAATTAGGCCAAAGTGCAACAAAAGTTGCACATGCTCACTCAACAGAAAAAGCAGATACATATAGCTCTGTTGTTAATCATATCCCCTATCTCATTACAGTTTATCCAAAATATACTGAAAATAAAGGCTGTGTGATCGATGAGAATGAAGTAAGTGTGAAAAAATTAAATTATCG
>CAYFHZ010000544.1:0-2439 GCA_964342535.1 uncultured Bacteriovoracaceae bacterium
TTAATTGGATTAGACACCCAAGACTCTATTAAGTTAGGAAGAGTGGTTGAGATGGTTCATAATGCTACTCTGACCCATGATGATGTTATAGATAACTCTCACACCAGAAGAGGTCATCCATCAGTACCTGCTCTTATCAACAATAAAAAAAGTGTTCTTGTTGGTGACTATATGCTTGCAAAAGCATTACATGAGCTGAGTGAATTTCAAAATCCCAAGCTTACTCAAGAACTTACACTAACTCTTAAAGAGCTAGTTGAGGGTGAGTGGATACAATATGAAAATACTAATCCTTACAAAATCACCAAAACACTTTATGAGACTCTGGCCATAAAAAAAACAGGATCACTTTTTAGATGGAGTTTTATTGCCCCGCTTGTGGCCACGAATGACAAACTCGAATTAGTGAGTGAGTTTTCTCGTTTTGGAGAACTTCTAGGAATCGTATTTCAACTAACTGATGATCTCATCGACTTTAACCCTGAGAGTAAAAAAACATACGGACTTGATTTTAGAAATAATAATATTAATTATGTCCTTCATTACCTTGGATCACACTACCCTGAATTCAGTACACATTTTCTAAGAACTGAACAAATTGAAGATCTTAAACCAGAAGAATTAGAAATATTAAATAAGTGTATAGCGTTAGCAAAAACTGATATTTCTAACTATCTTAATGAGCTAAGAAGTATTCTAACTCAAATAAAAGAAGAGCACACTCAATTGGAGCATGCTCTTCTAGATGAGTTGAGTTTAATACTTGATCTGATTAAAGATCGAGTGTTTTAAAACGGTTCATATAATCCAGGGAAGCCTAAATATACTTGTTCTTTATACGGTATTTCTTTTCCTTGTTTTTTAATATAGTTTTTATAACGTCTCACAATTTCTTGTTGAGAATTTGGATGAACAAGTACACTCATTTGTTGATCTGCGTTTAAATCTTTATTACTTTCAACATTTTTATAGTTCTCATAAGCAGCTTGACCTCTGATCACTGCCGCTAAACTATTTTTAGCAAGAGTTGTATCAACACTCGTATTTTGAGCGTTAAGAGTAAGTAGAAACCATTTCTCTGAAATAACTCTGTCCTCTTTTCTCTCCTTACAGAAAATTCTTCGATTCGGACTTGTTACCATCGCTTCTTTGCGGCTATCAAAAAAGACATCTGCATCAACTGCATTAGGTATTTTTTTTACGACATAACGAGGCTCTACTAAAAGACACGCCGTTACTTGCGCTTCAAATGAAACTTCCGTTTCTGATAAAGTAAAAGTATTACCTTCTTGACTTACAAAACGATTGAGTTCACTTACAATCTCTGACTCTGAAATCATCGTAAACTCTTCACTACGATATCCAAAATCTGGTCCAACGGCAGCAAAGAACTTAAAAGGGCTCAGGGTTTGAGCTAATATTGAAGCAGTCTTCTTTCCTTGACTTATACCTTTGAATTTATAACCTCCATCCTTTAGTGGTTGAAGTTTTATCTTAGGTTGATCTTTATCAATATTAATACCACGAGAAGTATCTACATAAGCATGTAGTCCCCAGCTTGTATAAAAAGATTCACGTTGCCCTTTCATTTCTTGGTAGTTTTGACCTTTAGATAAAAAGTAAGCCCTACTTCTGTTAAGAGATCTCTCTGCTTCATGTACTGTTGAAACTCTTTCATTACGTGTAGAGAAATAATAATCTCTTAGCTCACCTGGTTGTTTTAATATTTTTTGCATAAAAACTAATTCATTTAATTTAAAATGTTCTCCAGGACTAGCGACACATTCATTGTATTCTGTACCTATAAGTGTCATCTTTTGTAATGACGTTCCTCCACGAGTATTTATATTCTGTTTTGTAACTTTTGTTATTTGTTTAGGATCATAAAGCATTCCACAAATATCTTTTATCATATCCTTCGATAACTCTTGATTCTCTACAAAATCATTATAATCAGATTCTGAACTATTTAATTTCACTGCATTTTGCAGTTCATGAAAACTCTCATACATCCTGTAATCAGCAACAGCTTGCTTGGTAGTATAGTTCTCATGATCAATAACTGTAGCGATTTCTTTATTAGGTAGATTAGTAAGCGTTCCTTTAAAATCCTTTACTCGATCACTAATAAATTCATCGTCCTGAAGCTTATTCTTCATTTCAGGAATATATTTCTCATATAAATCTGCAGTTACTTTATTTCGTGCAAGTTTTGCTGATACTGTTCCTGACTTAATGCGTGTATCATAGACTGATTCTATTTTTGACTCTTTCTTTAACAAGACACCTGATCCAAAGACATAGCCTGGTCTCATTTGAGAGCGCTTATTGTAAGGTGCGATTTTAAGAACGATTAAATTTCTCCATGTGAGATATTGTTTTTCCATGAATTTATGAGTTAATTTTATTTCAACTGTAACTTTTCCATTCTCTTCTAAA
>CAYFHZ010000545.1:0-2420 GCA_964342535.1 uncultured Bacteriovoracaceae bacterium
ATGAATTTAGTTTTGAAAAAGGTGTGTTTAGTAAGGTATTCGGTGCTGCTCAGGAAGCAATGGGCTATATTGGTGAACATGCTCAGAAAAAAGAAATGGGACATGTTCTCCAGAGTTGTAAAGATTTTTTAGATCTTTGTTCTCATGTGATTGTGGCCTGGAGGTTAATGGAATCAGCTAAAGTAGCTCATGGAAAGCTAGACTCTGCTAATGAAGAAGATAAAAAATATTACCAAAGTAAAATAGTAGATTTTAAAATTTATTGTTCTCACTATTTAGTTCATGCTACAGCACTTGCAAAATCAATTACTTCAGTAAAAGAAGACTATAGTAATTACGAAATTTAAAAGTAGGGGAGTGAGTTAGTCAACAATGCTCACTCCCATGCACTTACTGCTTAATTTAAAGTGAATTTTCTGTTAAACTTTAGAAGTATTATATTTAAATTAAAGGTCAACAGTGAAAAATTTAGTAAATAAAGCAGCCGAGGAATTCAATTCCCAGTCTCAAGGTAGTAGTGAATACTGGAAAGATAACTACTATGTTCAGGGAGTAAATGATAAAGTTTTTATTCCTTTATCAGCACTTCAAAAATCAGTACCAGAGGTTAAATCCTTAAGTGAGTTACAAGCAGCTGGCTATGTTGCGAGTTCACTTACCTATCTCGATCTTAAAGAATTTGATGAATGGTTTAATAATGTTTTTAATAAAAAAATTGCTTTAAAAGATAAAAAGAACGTCGAAATTATTCACCTCCCAGATTCTAAAAAAATCTTTGAAGCAGTTGAAATTGTAAATCAAGTTTATCAAATTCTAAAAGATCATAAAGTTCTTGTTAACGGTAAAAACCTTCCTGTGCAATTAGGGGAGTGGTATGCCAAAACAATACTTGGACTACACCAAAAGAAATCAACTTCTCAAAGAGGTTTTGACTTCTACACTACTGATGATAAAAAAGTTGAAGTTAAAATTCATTGGCACGATGTTACAAGTCCAAAAGGTGTAAAACTTAAGAAATCATTGGTTGAAATGAGTGACTATACTGTCATTATGTATGTTTCAAAAAGTTTTATGGTAAGGGATATTTTATTACTCGATAGCGACTTTGTCATAAGAAAATTTGCTGGTAAAGGACATACTATCTTTTTAAAAGATAATGATATTCAAACCTACTTTTTTAGTAAATCTAATAAGCATTATGAAAAAATTGCGAACAAAACGGCATTAATGCAGTTTGCTTCTCCTGAGCTTGCTATGAAAATTGATGACAGGATTAAGGTTTAATACAGATTGTATTCAACTAATCGAGATTCGATTTTTCCATTAAATAAAATTGTTTTCTTCGACGTTCGAAGAGAAATCTTTTTTATAAGTGGAAGATTTCCTGTGAAGATAAAAGCATTAAAGCCTTTAAAGTTCTTTTTAAGATTCTCTCCAAAGTCATAATAGAGTTTAGGAAGATCCATTTCTTCACCAATTCTTTCTCCGTAAGGAGGATTTGTTACCAAGATACCTTCGGATACACTAGAAAGGTTGACTTTAGTGGCATCCTCTTGAACGAGGTTTACAAATTCTAGTACGTCAGCAGCTTTTAAATTAAAACGACTAGCATTAATAGCATATTTTTCGGAGTCACTTGCAAATGTTTTGACTTTAGTTTGTTTAAGTCTTTCAAAGCCGTCTTTTGCTTTTTCTAAATAAGTTTCTAATAATTTTTCCCAGTGTTCAGTGAGATACTTATCTTTTTTAAACCAATTGTGCTGCATAAAATCCCAGTACTTTTCCTCACCATTTTCAAGAATATCGTCAATGGCAAGATAGCTTGGAGGGATTTGTCCTTTTATAAGGAGTGACTCAATAATGATAGTTCCTGAACCACACATAGGATCAATAAAAGTTTGAGAGCCATCATATCCAGAAAGAAGAACAAGCCCTGCTGCGAGATTTTCCTTTAATGGTGCTGAGAAGTTTGTGTCTCTATAACCTCTTTGACTAAGAGGAGCTCCACACATATCGGCCAAAATAGTAATTGTTTCTTTTACCGAATGAGGATTGTTATTAGGTTGAACATGGAGCAAAATATTCATATCTGCTTGTTCTTTATCGACTGATGGTCTTTCGCCTTTTGAGTCATTTCTAAAACGATCAACAATACCGTCTTTGAGGTTTTGTGCAAGAAACATTGTACTTTTAAATTTTGAACGTTTTGAACCATCAGGAGACTGACTTTGAACAACAGATATCTTAAAGGTTTGGTCCAAATTAAATAAACCCTTCCATTTAATTTCTTTAGCGTAGAAATACAGATCTTTTTCAATTTTAATTTCAAATTGATATATTTTCTTATAGATACGAGAGGCCAATCGCGAACTTAGCATTAGCTCTAGAGCATTCTTAGTATCCCCATCAAAATGTACACC
>CAYFHZ010000546.1:0-2418 GCA_964342535.1 uncultured Bacteriovoracaceae bacterium
CAATCATCCTGTTTTCTGAGTCAAATGCAAAAGCTTTTAATTGTATTTTTTTCATAGTACTGTCCCTTCATAAAAATTCATAGAAGAGAGAGTTCGATGTTAAAGTTAATCCTTAGCTTAGTTGTTTGCATTCCTGTACTTGCGGAAGTTCATTCTCCCCAAAGTTTTGATCAAATCAGACTTGAAATTCGAGATATGGCCAAACTTAACCATGAACAAAATCATAACTATCCTGGTGCTAGAAGATTTATTATGCAAAAAGTTCATTTGCAACAAGATAATAATGGATACTTTGTTTACGATGTTTATTGCAATCTTAAATTTAGAAAAAATGTTAGTCCAAAGACCATGCCTAATCATAAGCAACTTAATATTGAGCATACATGGCCAAGAAGTCGATTTGGTGTAAAAAAAGGAAGTGCAAAGTTTAGACAGATGGAAGCTGATCTTCATCATTTGTATCCAACTAATTCTGTTGCTAATTCAACGAGAGGTAGTTATCAATTTTCTCAATTTCAAATTTCTGGAGTCAGACTATTTGAATGTCCGGCATCAAAGAAAGGGTATATAACTTCTACTGGAGCAGATGGTTTTGAACCACCAGAGGAGCATAAAGGTAATGTAGCAAGAGCTTTATTTTATATGGCCATTAGGTATGGTCTTCGCATTTCTGAAAGTGAAGAATTCTTTCTTAGGCAATGGAATATTATGGACCCTGTAGACAAAGAAGAGTTACTAAGAAATGATTCAGTTGAAGAGATTCAAGGTAATAGAAATCCATTTATTGATGATCCAGAACTTGCTGATATTATCTCAGATTTTTAATAACACATTGAGTGTGAATATATTTTGATCCCTCAGTGCGCATCATTAGATAGCTTCTAGTATTAAAAAATTTAAATTCACTATCTCTTGTATAATCGCTAAATGCCATCGCATCTACAGAGAATAACCCTCTTATATCAACTATATACTTTTTACCACTGTCTTTATGTGTAATTTCGGTAATAGGTCCAATAAGATTATTAAGATTTAGCTCAATAGATGTGAAATTATTTATATAAATACTCAGTTTTTTATCACTAAGTTTGTGACTACTTACCACACAATTTTTAGATCCCATATAAGACGTATTAGAACTCTCTGCTTTTTCTCTTATAAGGTTTTCTAGGTTATCTGCATTAAATTCAATTGGAGTTACTTCAAAATCTTTATCTTTTTTAATATCTTCAAGGTACTGATAGTTTTCCCAATCAGCATAGAGTATATATTTTTCTTTTTTATTGAGCTTTTGAAAATTGACTTTGAAAGCGATTACAGACTTTCCATTATAAATCATTCCCATTTTTAATTGAGATGATTTACTTTCATCTATATATGCTCCATTACCACCTGTCGCATTACCTCCATTACCCCCTGTAGCATTTCCTCCATTACCTCCTGTAGCATTTCCACTACTTCCTGCTAATGTTTGTACTTCTTGAATAATACCATTATCCGTTGAGTATTTTCTATAGAATACAGATCCTAGTAAATCCCATGTGATTTTGGGAAAAATTTGGTTTTTTGAATAAGCGTTATATATATATTCCCCTTGAAAGGGAGATGAAAAATTTGAACGATCAATATAGCGTTGATAACTTTGTGTATGTCCAAGAATAACTGTAGCTCCTCCTGACATATGGGGAAGCTTATAGGAATAGTTTTTACCTTCTACATCTGTAATATTATAACCAACCAGCATATCTTTTATAACGGGAGAACCACTCTCTCCTGGTAAGATTTTTATATCTGCAGTTAAGCTTCTTCTTCCTTTTACAGGGCGTACATAATTACTAAATTTAAAGCTCGGGTTATATCCAAACTGAAAACTTTCAGACTTTTGTTGAAATTCGATACTTTTAGAAGATTTTGAAATTCGCTTTGGTGAGATATAAAAAGCTGCTTCAGGGCCTAGTTCTATATATTTTTTGCGTGGTACTTTTTTTACTGTTTGTGCTAATTTTGGCCATACAACAAAGTTCTTTATGCTAGGTGAATAAAAGCCTATTGATGTGGACTTTTCAGGAGGCTTAATTCCAATTAATTGATCGTCATGAGCATTATCAATAATACATGTATTTTTAATAATTTTTAATTCCTCATTATGGCCCGTTACTAATTGTACTTCACAAGAGCCTAAAGTGACATGAGAAGCTGTACGTACAAAATATTGTTTTCCAATTTGAACAATATAGCCTACACCATAAATTTTACTACCATTGTAATCTTTGGTTATATTTACAAACCAACCTGGATCTCCTGCGTAAGACAAGTAAGGCATAGTAAAAATAATAAGAAGTAGATAACGTAAAATCATATTGAACTTATCGTCTATGGAGCCACCTAGGTTTAGAAGTATTTTCAATAACTTGTCTC
>CAYFHZ010000547.1:0-2418 GCA_964342535.1 uncultured Bacteriovoracaceae bacterium
CAAATTAGAAAAATCTGAATTTAAAGAAATATTAAAAGAATTAAAAAATGTTGGTCTTATTGACCTAAGAAGGGGAACCGTAACTTTAGGTGAAAGGGTTATGCTTCATTAGGTGAAATCTTACCTCTCTTTGAAATCTTTTAGCTTTTGGTAAAATACTTGTATACAACTCAGTCTTAAGGAGTAGCGGTGGACTCAAGTATTATCCAGACTTTATTTATTTTTATTACAAATAATATTTTTCCAATTATATACGCATTTGCAATTGTAGAAATATATTTAGTCGTTAATGTTTTTATGTTGATGAAAAAACATGAGTCAGCACTTATTGATGTATCTGATAACTTGTTGAAAGGATTCGAAGATGCACCTGATAAGGATTCATCTCGTAGTACTCATGAAAAAATTGAAGCAGCCTTAGAATTTATAAATGATAAAGTTGGAAGTAATCCGGAGTTTAAAGATAAATTTATTAAGAATGCTAATCGTATTAGTCAACAATCGATTTATGCAAGACATTATAAAATAGAGATGTTTGCATCGATTATGAGTACTCTTGTTCAAGTTTTCCCTTTATTAGGAATTCTTGGAACTATTTTAGCGATTGCTCAAACGGCATTTCAATCCGGTGGAAATATAGATGTTTCAACACTATCTAATGCTTTTGTTCTTGCAATGGATACAACTATTCTTGGAATAAGTTTTTCTATTTTATTTATGGTTATTGAATCTACATTCCAACCTAAAATTGAACGAGTCATCAATGAGAGTATGGATTACCGTCATATAATTTCTAAAGTACATTTATCTTAGGAGAAGACCATGAGTTTATCACCTAGGGTATATAAAAAAAGGAAGAAAGCAACAGTAGAGCTAACTTCTCTTTTAGATCTTCTTTTTGTTATGATTTTCGTAAACTTGATTCAGCAAAAAAATGTTGTTCCTAATGAGGTAAAAAAGACACCTGCTAAGAAAACTCCTGTTGCTAAAGTTGTAGAAAAAAAGCAAGAAAAGCCAATAGTGCAAAAACCAGTAAAAGTAGAAATCTCAGCAATTTTTCATTTCCATGGGACTGAAAAGAAACCGAACTTGCCTGAGGGCCAATATCTGATGCAAGGAATCTATAAAAGTGATACGGGTATTCTTGCTCTTGGTGGTGTTAGTTGGATTAAGCGGCCAAATGGGTATGATATGGTTCCTTTATCCGGAAAAATTAATCCTGATACTAATTCTTTTACAGGTAAAATTGAATCACCATGGTGTAATGTCTTTAACCTTAGAAGGGTACACTCCTCTGGAAATACTGAGGTAAGTGGAAAGTGGGAAGGCTATTATAATTGTGGTCAGGGAGAAACAGGTTTAACTCTTACTATTGAGTAGTTGATGCTTATGACTTCAATGGCATGTAGCGCAAAATTTCATTGACCCTATCTCAAACTAAGTGTATGAATATGAGTTAAAGGGGGATGTATGAAAATAATCATTTTGGGAATATTGTTTTATTCAATAAATGTTTTTGCCAATGGGGTGCCAAATCCACAAATGAGAGTTTGTCTTAATACAAATTCACATTTTTGGGTCATGGAAATTGAGCATCCTCGTAAAGATTCTATTGGATTTTGTCTTTTTAATGATGAATCGATGATCGGATCTTTAGAACTTATAAATTATTTTCATTATAATACAAAGACGATGGCCCTTCGCGCATATCTTAGTAGTAACTCTACAAAATATCATTCATGCCAAAGTGCAGATGCTGTTCTCGTTAAGGCAGTGGATTCTAATTTAGATCAATTTGAACTTTGTCGATTTACTGATGACTCCTTTATTCTAAAAAAGACGCTTATTAATGGATTTCGCTCAGATTCAAATATACAGCTGAATTCTTATTTATAAATTATGAAACAAGTTCTTATTCTTGAAGACGATGTGGAGATACTGGATCTTCTGAAACAAAAATGTGAAGAATATCAATGCCATGTTGATTGCGCTAAGACAAAAGAAGATTTTATAATGCTTCTTAATAAAAATAAGTACGACTTTCTTTTATGTGATTACTGTATAAATGAGACAAATCTTATTAATGTTTTACAATCTTACTCAGGATGTAAAAATAAGCTTAATATAATCTTAATGACCGGTTTGGTACTCGATAATAATGATTTTAATAATTTAAAAGAGTACAACCTAATAGATTGTATCGATAAACCTTTTAATCTTAATAATATTATATGCCTACTAGAAAAACATAAGTTATTGTAATTACATAGACTCATAAAGTTAAAGATTTTTTTTTACTCATCAAGTGAAAAAATAAAATCAAAAAAGTGTCATCGCTGCTGCCCGTCAAAAAAATCCTAAACTCCTAATTGCTCTTGATTTAATCGATTGGAAATTGGACATAGCCAAAGAAGCTGG
>CAYFHZ010000548.1:0-2416 GCA_964342535.1 uncultured Bacteriovoracaceae bacterium
CATGCTGGAGGGAAAATTTACGATTCATAGAAACCAAATAATTCTACTGGGTATATGCTTAGTTCTTTTTATAACTGTTATGATTATTTATTCGGTTATATTTAATTGGGAATGATACTGCCGATATAAAGTCAGACTTTATTCAATTATATAAACAGAAAAATGAATCTTTGCCTCAACTCGTAGATACTTTATCATATGAAGGAATGGCATTAGCAGTAACAATATTAGAGAATCAAAATTACGCAAAAAGAGAAGATATGGCACAACATATACTTTCAATTCAGAAACTAGAAGGGATCACTTCAAACTGGAGTCTTAACGAAGGTATATGGCTCAAAGAAATGGATATTATGACAATTCAGTCTAGTGGATTTAATAAAGTTAATATTTAGTTCGGATACTTCAGGTAGTAAACATCTTGGATGTTTCTACCGTATTCTTCTAAATCCAAACCGTAACCGACAATAAATTGGTCTTCGATTTTTTTTCCAATATAGTTAGCAATAAGTGGTACTGCTCTACCATATGGTTTATCAAAAAGTGTCACAACTTCTACACTTCTAGCTTCAGATTGAAGGAGCCTATTTTTAACAAAATTAAGAGCACGACCAGTATCAATAATTTCTTCAACTATTAATACATTTCGACCAAGGATATTAGTCGTAATATCTTTTTTGATAATGATAGTTCCTTGACTTTCTTTGCTACGGCCAACATGTGTCAGCTGCATGAAATCGATATAAACCTTAACATCTTGTAATTTCTTAGTAAGATCAGATAGAAAAAAAGAACATCCTTTAAGTACTCCAATAAGCACTAACTCTTCACCCTTGTATCTTTCGCTAATTTGAGCAGCTAAACGAGTCGTTAACTCATTAATTTCTTCGCGACTAATGTAGCTTACAAATTGTTCTGATACAAACCTTGAAGGAAACTTGGATAGCTCACTCATACTAAAACTCCGGCATTGTTGATTAATGCAGTCAAGAAATGTTAACTATCTTATTTCTTGTGCTATGAATAGCATAGTGATACATTTTAGAACAGACTAGCATTTATTTAAAGGAATAAAATAATGTTTAAGAAAGTTTTGGATTGGTTTTCAAATGATTTAGCAATTGACCTTGGAACTGCAAACTGTCTAGTTTATGCAAAGGATGGTGGAATTATTGTAAATGAGCCATCTGTAGTTGCTGTTCATCAAGGATATAGAGGGGAACAAAAAGTCTTAGCTGTTGGAGATAAAGCAAAAGAAATGCTTGGTAGAACTCCTGGCTCAATTAAGGCCATAAGACCGATGAAAGACGGAGTTATTGCTGACTTTGAAGTTACTCAAGCAATGCTTAAGCATTTTATTCATAAATCGATGAAAGGTTCAAAGCTTGTTAAGCCAAGAATTATCATTTGTATTCCATTTGGTATTACTCAAGTTGAGAAGAGAGCAGTTAAGGAATCAGCCGAGCAAGCCGGTTCTAGAGAGGTTTACTTGATTGAAGAGCCAATGGCAGCAGCGATAGGAGCAGGTCTTCCAATTACTGATCCATCAGGTAATATGATTGTTGATATTGGTGGTGGAACAACTGAGGTTGCAGTTATTTCTCTTGGTGGAATCGTATTTTCAAAGTCTGTAAGAGTTGCAGGTGATAAGTTTGATGATGCAATTGTGAATTATATTAAAAAGAAATATTCTCTACTTATTGGAGAGCGTACAGCTGAAATGATTAAAATCTCTATCGGTAATGCATATCCATTTGATGAAGAGGTTAAAACATACGAAGTTAAGGGTAGAGATCTTATTGCTGGTGCTCCAAAAACAATTGAAGTTACAAGTGATGAAGTTAGAGAGGCACTCTCTGATCCTATATCTGAAGTTATCGAAGCTATTAAAACTTCACTTGAAAAGACTCCTCCAGAGCTTGCAGCTGATATAGTAGATAATGGAATTATTCTTGCTGGTGGTGGATCTTTACTCGCAAATCTAGACATTTTGATTAAGGAGAAAACAGGTCTTCCTGTTGCATTAGCTGAGGATCCTCTTACTTGTGTTGTTCGTGGTTGTGGTAAAGCATTAGAGAATATTGCTCTTTTACGTCAAGTAACAACATTGTCGTAGCCAATGTCAGGTGACAGTAAAGTTTTTTTTAAGGAGCTTACTGAAGAAGAGAAACTCAGTAAGATTTTTCAACTTTCAAACCAGACAGATGCCTTTGTAACTGTATGGGAAAAAGGTAGCAAAAAAAAAGAAAAATTTTCGATTACTTATTTTAATTCTAATAGAACAAATAAATTTATTTTTATAAGTGATAGTATCAAGTCTTATCAAGGTTCTGAAGTATTATTTAACTTTGATCTAAAAGGACTTCAATTCTTTGGTAGTGGTGAAGTGACACTTAGTGGTGGTTCATTTGTATTT
>CAYFHZ010000549.1:0-2414 GCA_964342535.1 uncultured Bacteriovoracaceae bacterium
CGCTATAATAAGACTAAAGTGATTTAGGGAGAAGTATGAAAAAAACAGCGCTTTATGCAGGATCATTTGACCCATTTACAGTTGGGCATATGGATATCGTCAAAAGAGCTTTGAGAATTTTTGATGAAGTGACTATTTTGATTGCTGTATCTCCCTCTAAAAAAAATTTTCTTTCTCTCGAAGAAAGAAAGATGGTGATCGAAAAAACATTTGAGGGTGATAAGCGTGTGTCTGTTGATAGTTGGGGAGGACTCATTGTTGATTATGCTAAAGATAAAGGCATGACAACTCTTGTTAGAGGATTAAGACCCACAGGAGATTTCGAAATTGAATTCCAAATGAGTTCCATGAATAGAAAACTAAACCCAGAAATAGAGACAGTTTTTTTAACAACTGGAGAAAATCTTTATTATGTTTCTTCTTCACTCGTTAAAGAAATTTTTCATCATGGAGGAGATATTAAGGAATTTGTTCCTGATGTTGTTTACAATGAATTGAAACGGATTAAAGGATGATACTCAGTTCAAGAGTTAAAGAAGCTCAAGTCAGTATTACATTAGCAGTCAACGAAAAGATTGATCAACTCAACCAAAATGGTATTCACGTTTACAATATGACAAGTGGTCAACTTCCTTTTAAGCCATCGAGTAATTTTATTCAGTCCATATTAAAGCAATTAAATTTTCTTAAAAGTTATCAATATGCTCCGGTTTCAGGACTTAAATCTTTAAGGAAAAAATTTGTGGATTGGTATCAAGTACATCGTCAAATTGAATTCAATGAA
Source organism: uncultured Bacteriovoracaceae bacterium (assembly GCA_964342535.1). GTDB lineage: Bacteria > Bdellovibrionota > Bacteriovoracia > Bacteriovoracales > Bacteriovoracaceae. Next base: position 785 of record CAYFHZ010000549.1, read on the forward strand.
GAATTTGATTGCATTATAAGTAATGGATCTAAACATTCCATTTATAATGTATTAGGTGCTTTAATTAATCCAGGAGATGAAGTCATTACTCTTGCTCCATACTGGGTCTCTTACCCTGAAATGATCAAGTTCTGGGGAGGTACACCTATCGTTGTAAAATCTCATGCCTTTGATAATTATACACCTTCAATTGAAGATATTGAAAAAGTAGTTAGTTCTCGAACAAAGGCAATTATTATAAATAGCCCAAATAACCCTGCTGGAGTTCATTATCCAGTTGATTGGATGAAGAAGTTTGCTGAATTTGCCTGCAAGCATAAAGACATCGTCTTGATCTCGGATGAACTATATAGTGAACTGGCTTATTATGATCCAAAGCCGAGGTATTTTTACCAAGAAAAAGTAGAGCTTTTAAAACAAACAATAATAATTAATGGGATATCAAAATCATTTGCCTCCACTGGCCTAAGAATTGGATATTGTATTGGCGATATCAAACTTATTTCCGCGATGGGGAAGATTCAAAGTCAAACAACTTCCGGAGCAAGTAGTCTTATTCAAAGAGCTTTACTTGATGTTGACTTTGAAGAAATGAATCAATATTTTGAACCAGTAAAAGAACAACTTCGTCAGTGTAGCCAAATTATGATGACTTCATTTAGAGATGCGAATATGTCACATTGCTATTATCAAACAAATTCAGCATTCTATTATTTATTAGATTTTTCGAGAATGCCATTTTTCGAAAAAATGCCCAAAGATCAAGATCACAGTGAGCAAATAGTACAAGATATACTTGAGCAAACAGGTGTTGCTCTTGTTCCAGGCACATCATTTGGCTTCCCTAACTCTGCAAGAATGAGTATGACTCTTGAACTGGCACCATTTAAAGAGGCCATTAGTAAGTTAATGGAGTTTTTTACTTCTAAATAAGCGTTTTTTTCCGAGCTTTAATCTCATCCTAAGAATAGTGTAGAATAATTTTAGGGTAGAAATATGAGATTATTATTCATTTTTATATTTATATTGGCTTGTGGCAGAACTGATGATCAGGAGAAAGAATCTGCTATTAGAGAAGCGAGATATTATTTAAGTTCAATGGAGTGTACGAAAGCTCTAGAGAGTTTAGATGAGGTTGATTTTGATGAGGAAGATGCTGACTATATATCAACTTATGCCTCTACCCAGGCATGTTTTGGAGGTTATAAAGAACTAGATGTTCTTTTTGGTGGTAACTTAGAGAGTCTTAATGCCAGTAGCCTTTTAGGCTCACTTTCAAGTTTTACTTCTTCGAATGAAGAAACAGCAGAGAGTTCTACTTATATTGCTCTAAATAATGCAATTACCATCCTACTAGGATTTGATGGAACTAATGATGGTTCCCCTGATACAGCAACTCGAACAGCTAAGTTTGGAACCAAAAAAGCGGGAGATTTAAGTCTTCAAGCTCTTTACCTTATTTTAGTTCAACTTGGAAAACATTTTGCACTCTATGGTAATGCCTCAAGTGATGGCACGAAAGGAGCAGGTTCAAATTTTTCTAATACTTGTATTTACTCTTATACTCAGACAGATGCCGTAAATTATATTAACTCAGTTAATCCTCAAAGTTGTACCAGTGCTACAGGCT
>CAYFHZ010000550.1:0-2414 GCA_964342535.1 uncultured Bacteriovoracaceae bacterium
TTATACTCAAACAACAACTGCTACTATTCTGACAAAGATGACTATCCCCTTTTTAGTAAAATCCTTTGGAATTGTTTTTAGGCCAAGTGATGAAACAATTAATTCCCTAGGAATACTTAGCAATTCTGAAATTTTCCCAAACAGAACAAAAGAAAAGCATCATTCTTATACATTTATTGTTAAAGGTGTTGATCAAATAGAAGAAAGGATCAATCAGGATGTAAAACTAATTCTCGGTGAGGATGACTTCATCAATAAATCTTCTATGACTCAAGTCACTCCTTGGAAAAAGGCAATCCCTGTGTATAACCAAAATCGTTTTGATGCAATTTTGAAAATTAGAACTCACCTTCTACAAGAAAAAAACATGGTTCTTTTTGGCAACTATATTGATGGTATCAGTATTCGAGAAATTATATCTATGGCAAAAGAGTTCTCACAAAAAAAGTGAGGCCATATATAACTCGACCCCACTTTAGAATTTTATTCATATCTTGATCATTTTTTTTGTTCAAAAATTAGTTCTTTTACTTTTCTGTCATTTAAACATTCTTTAAATATCCAATAACCTCTGTAACCAACGCAGAAAGTATCAAAATCATTCTCCATTTTAACTAATTGATGTCCTTGATCCTCAAAAATTCTTAACAAGAAGAAAGAATTCCACCAATGAGCTAAACTGTAATCACCAAAGCCATCAAAGCTAGTTAAAGAGGTAACAGATATCTCAGATAAATCTTCATCTAGAGAAGATGTTAACCTGACTAGAGTATTAAAACAGTTATTTATAAATTCACTCCTTAATTGATTTAAATACTCATGACATGGCATTACATGTAGCATCCAGCTATCATAAAGTGACTTATTCTTATATATTTGTAAACTCAATGCTTGAATAAACCTTGTTTTCGTAATTTTTTCTTTTGGAATATAGTAACCTAACGTCAAACTTTTTGTTGTGAAATTTGAAATACCATTTTGCCATATTTCCTTAGTTATTTTTTCTGTAAAAAGCTCATCTGTTCGTAAAAAAACTGAGAGAATATGGTGAAATGTTTCATGTAAAATAATTTCAGCAAAATGACTTTCATCATACTGAAGTGTTCTTTCAGTTAAATGAATCATCGCTCCGACTTCTGGTAAAGTAAAAGCTCCAAGGCCTAAAAACTCTCCATCCTCACTTGGAACTTCATGGCCATACTGATAACCAGTACCTGGTAAGATAATAGTATTACCTAGGTATCTAAATTTATTGTCCTTATATAAAGAATGAAGTTCTTCTCTTACTTTCAGCTTTAGTTCTTCAGGTAAGGTTACTTCATCTAGTTTTACTTCAATTAATTCAATTGCTTTTTCAATTTTTGCTGGAATAGGAAAATCTTTAGAGATAAATTTATAGGGGTCTGCTCCATTTCCTTTCGTTCCACTTTCGGCATAACTTAACAGTGGAATCATTCCAATTAAAAGTAATATCTTTTTCATAATTATTCCTTATTATAATGGTTTATACCCAACAGCAGAAAATACACTTCCTGACGGATATTGAAATTCTAATTCTTTTCCGTTTATCCTATATTTAACTGAATTGTGTGTATGAGTACTTAGCCAATACTCTCTTTTGGACAATCTTAGTTTTGACTCTTTAGGAGTACCCGTTCTTATACATTTGTAGTCGTAAAAAAACTTTTTGTAATCACAGGTTTCTACGACATAAATATCATTATTTTTTCTTACAATTTTTATGACAAAGTAATCTAATCTATATGAACTAAGAATATTTCGAAAGACCCAGTAACCTTCTAATTTATATTTAATTTCAACTTCTCTTGAAATATCAAATAAATCTTCATACATATCTATAGATAATGTTGAAAACAAATGACCAACGATTTTTCTTGTTTTTATACTATCTTTATCTTTGAAAAGATTTCTTCTTACTAAATATATAATTTCGTGAACTTTTAAAGCATCTTGTTCCAGTCTAGTTAAGGCATCGTAATGATTAAAGTTTACAAGGATATTCATATCATCCTTGAAGTTTACGACTTGCTCATATTCCCATTTACCATTAGGACAATCTTCTCTTTTTGGGTGAATACTCCATAGAGAGTCATTAATAATTGTTAGTTCAGAGTCTCCATAGTTTGGCCATCGAGCGACAAATTGAGCTTTGGCCTTTAGGTATTCTTTATAAAAAACTTCACTAATTGCTTGAATTTTTGATTCTACTATATCCATGGTCATTGATGGATCAATTTCTAGCTGATGTTCATCTTTCATTTCATAAAGATCTACAAACTTCAACTCTTTGACTTTATATGTATTTGATTCCCTACAGACCCAAACACCTCCACCATTTCCTTTCGTTCCACTTTCGGCAAAACAAAGTAATGGAAAAATTCCTATTACTAATA
>CAYFHZ010000551.1:0-2402 GCA_964342535.1 uncultured Bacteriovoracaceae bacterium
GTAAATCATCAAAAACATACGTACCCCATTTTGCCTCCTAGAAAATATCTCAACAGTAATGTAAGGCCATATCAGAATATTTTATTGGGCCATTGATAACAAAAGTGCGATAGTTAACTCCAATGAAAACTGTTGTAAAAATTAACCCTGAAGAAGAGTACGAAAAAGCCAAAGAAATTTTGGAAACTTCCGGCGTTGAACTTCTTGATACTCCTTCATTACATTCTTTAAACTCATCTCTTGAAAATCTTATTACAGTTGCAAGAGTACTAATGGAGCGAGAAGAGAAGCGGCGAGGAAAAAAGAAAGACGAAGTACCCAAAGAAAATAAACCTAAAAAAGGTAGAAAAAAAGGTGATAAGAGAAAAGAGATAAAAAAACTTCCATCTGAGCGTTATCCAAATCTTGAAGTTAAAGAAAAAACAATATACCCAGAAAAAACGCCTGACTGTCCTTGTTGTGGGAGTGAGATGAAGTTATCTGGATTATTTGATACGACAGAGAAGTTAGAAACTATCCCTAAAAAATACTATATCCAAAGGTATAAACGCCCTAAGTTTAATTGTGGCAAATGCCATGGTGCAATTGTCAATACTGCGGCACTCCCAAGTATTGTTTCCTCATCCAATTATGGTGATAGTATGATAATTGATGCAACTCTTTCAAAGTTTTGTGATCTTATTCCTATGGAGAGATATGTTCAAATGGCATACAGAGCTGAAGTGATAGATTTACCACCACAAAGTTTAATTGGGCTTACCCATCAATTGGCAGATTTTTTGTATCCTATTTACAGTAAATTAAAAGGTGAAGTTCAAACTGATGAAATACTACTTGCCGATGAGACGACTCATAAAATGCTTGAGGGAGATGATACCTCGAGTTGGTACTTGTGGGGATTTTTTAATAAAAGAGCAAGTTATTTTGAAGCACATGGGACAAGGTCAGGAGATGTGGCATTAGAATTTTTAAAAGGATCAAAAACGAAATACCTCATGACTGATGGATATGCTGGATATAATAAAGCAGTAAAAACTTTAAAGAAAGAATCTAAACGAGTTGTTCTATTAGCGGGTTGCAATGCTCATGCTATACGTTATTTTAAAGATGCTAGTGATAAGTGGAAAGAAGAGTGTGAGCCATTTCTGATAATCTATGGAAAAATTTATGATTTAGAGAGGCAAATAAGCTCTGGAGAGCTGAAAGAAGACAAACAACTTGAACTTCGAAAAAAGATGCTTCCTTTATTTGAGGATTTAAGAAAGAAGTGTGAGACAGAGCTAGCAGTCGCAATGCCTGGAAGCTATTTTGCTAAAGCATTAAAATATTTTTTAAACCAATACAATGAGCTAATACTATGTACGACAAATATCGCTATCCCTTTAGATAATAATCACTCAGAAAGAGAAGTACGTCCTTCAGTAGTAGGTCGAAAGACTTGGTATGGGACCCATTCTAAGCGAGGGGCTGAGACACTTCAGGTTCACTTTAGTATTGTAGGTTCTTGCAAGGTTAATAATATTAATCCTAGAAACTACTATGCCTGGATTGTGGATAGGATTCACAAAGAAAAAGAAGTTTTAACCCCTTATCAGTATTCACAGCTCAAGGGGATTCAATAAATCTTTTATTGATTGCAGCACCTTCAAAAAAGAGAGCAAATTCAGCTTGGGTCAGAATAATATTTTTTTTGTAATATGGGTTAAATTTAGAAAATGTGCCTTTATCTAGCCGTTTGGCGATGATGACATAACCGGTTCCATCGTAGAAAAGAATCTTAACTCTACTTCTTTTTTTATTAACGAAAAGAAACATATGTCCAGAACTCGGGTCCATACCAATAACATCCTTAGCACGTTTATAGAGGGAGTCAAAAGACCCCCTCATATCAGTAGGTACTTTACATGCAAAGACCTTCATTTTTCTGGATGGTAGCATTTATGCAGCCTTTTTGAGGTATTCTACAAGGTGATCAACCTTGCGGAAACGAATAACTCTATTTTTATCTTGAACTTCTATATCACAAACTAAAGGGGCAGGATTATCAGTGTCAGTAAGTCCTTCGACTTTAATCTCTTCAAATGGCATTGAGTATCCTTCTCTTTTAAGCCTTTTAGCTTTACGAATCATATTAGTCATTCCAGTTCGGCTAAGACCAATAGATTTATAGAACTCTCTAGACGATCCTGTCCAGTGCTCCCAGCTAGATAATAGCTCTAGTAGAACATCATCATTAACACCTGTAACACGTCCTCCTTCACCACGGAAAGTTGATAGCTTTTTCTTCAATACTTCTAATTCCATAAGTTCCTCCTGAACATTAGTTTGCAAGTTGTTATGCATGTATTGATTTTAGCGGAGAAGTAGGTCGGTTCTCAAGACGTGGGGTTGTGATGATTTAC
>CAYFHZ010000552.1:0-2393 GCA_964342535.1 uncultured Bacteriovoracaceae bacterium
TCAAAAATTTAAAAAAATGAAAAATCATTTATTTGTCTTTTTTAATCACTTTTTGTTACAAAGTGATATACAAATTTCTAAGCTATGTAAATTCATTCACTTCGCTTTTATTAAAGAGTATCATGCAGACTTGAGTCTGTACGTGAACACAGTAGGTGTGCAAGAGAATATTAATGTATCGGCAATGTATAAACTTTATGAAGGTCATATCGAAGCTCAAACAGTCTTTCCTTCTGAAGAATATAAAAAACTGAAGGCCCAGAACGAAACTTTATGGGGGACTATAAACCTTCCAACATGGGAAGATAATACATTTCAGTTAGAACCAAATTCTTTTATCTATCCTTATTATCAAGATGGAGTTCATCTTGGTTTTGCAGTTGTTCATTTTAAATTGAAATTAGAGGGACATGAACAGGCAAAAGAAGTTGAGTCATTACTTATGATGCTTAAGGGAACTATATTCGCCGCTTTAAAGGAAGGAGCATGATAAAGTTTTATCAAGTTAAATCTCACTTTTTTGAATTAGAAAAATCATATTCGTTTGTCATTTATCTTTATGATCATGAACGAGATCAAAGAATTGTGGCCATATATCCAGAGACAGTTTGTACTCGAGAAATGAAGGATGAATGGGAGAACTATGAATCCAAAGGTGCCTATTTACAAATAAGTGTTGAGGATAAAGACCCTTTTCTTTCAGAAACTGATATCGATGAAAAAACTATTTTAGATTTGAATTCATTTTATTTTAAAATGGCGAATAAACAAGAAAGAAGAGTTAAAGAGAATACAGCTTTGGTTGAAAATGAATTTCATCTAAGAGAAGTGATAAAGGAATGTTCTGAAAAGGATAGTCTTAAACCTTTAATTGATAGAGTCAAAGCCGAAATTCTTCTCTTACCTCTAACAAAATCTTTAAGTATAAGTATGACTACTAATCTTGTGGAAAAACTCTTTGTTCGTGATATCATTCCTGTAAGAATTGCTACTTTTGCTTATATCATTGCTAAACTCAATAATATTAAAGATGAAAATGTTTTATGTGATATTATCATGGCCTCACTCATTAAAGATTTAGGGCTTGGACTTATTAATGTTAAGGATCTTGAAAAAAGAGAGAAATGGATACTTAATGAGGACTATGAGAAGTATCCTATGCTAAGTATTTATGTACTTTCAAAAACGGCATTTGAGGTACCAAAGTCTATCAAGCGTTTTCTGCTGGAGCAACATGAACAGTATGATGGTTCCGGATTTCCTCGTCATAAAAAAGATGATTTTATTGATTTTGGGAGTTATATCATTAATCTGTCTGCACAGATTGTATACTATCAAGCAGGCAGAATAAAAGGTCAAACGATCCCACTTATACAGGCCATAGAAACATTTCATAAACAGCTTGCAATGGAAGGACTGAATTTATCCTTTCCAAAGCATCTGCTTGATTCATTATCTGGATTTATTTTTTTTAAAGATTAAGTTACTACATAACAAAATCATTAGCAGTCGTTTCTTCTTTTTCTTCATCTTCAAAGTAGATCACATATATATGAGCAGCAGTAAGAAAAGAGGATAAAATGCCTGCGTTGTTTAAAATATTTTTTGTGCTGGCAAAACGATTCGCAGTTATAGGAGATCTACCAAAGCGCTGAATTTGTATAAAACGGCTTTCCTTTTGTGAAGCATTGTAAAGAAAATCTTTTAGTTCTTCTACACTTTGTTTATTTGTCATATCAAATGTTTCTTTATAAACGGTATTCATTTGTGATGGGTATTGACTAGCAAATTGATGATGATTTAAATTATAAACTTTTTCTAGTTCTACATCTATAACTTGAATTTTTTCTTCTACTTTTTTTATCGTTGCATTATTTGTAGTTGTTTTGATCGCAGTCTGATATATGCTTCTAAATTTTTCTAATTTTGATATATATCGACCTTGTGCTTCTATGGCATCTATCTTGTAATTGATTACAATTTTTTTTCCTCTTTTTGCACTTCTCACTACGTCTTTTTCAGAAACTGTATCTGGATGATATTCATTATTATTGGGCATTGGGGCCAGAATAAATTTACCATCATATATAAAATCTTGATGCATATCATCTGCCAAATTAATTAATTGTGCAGCGGAAAAGGAAATAACAGTGGCATTTGCCCCAGCTAAAAGATATTTTTCATCTTCTTGGGTAGTTGCAAAGACAGTGGAAGCTAATAAAAGGGGGAGAATTATTTTAAAAATCATTTAGAATCCTTTATTTAAATATCTCTTATTTAAATAAAGAATTTCAGATTTGTATATGAAAGTTGAAATAAGTTTAGATATAAAATAAATTGTATAAAGATTCGACAATAATGTCCTATCCTTATTTCCCAGCGAAAATGTCCTA
>CAYFHZ010000553.1:0-2388 GCA_964342535.1 uncultured Bacteriovoracaceae bacterium
TTTTGGGATATATTATATCTAGGAGAGGGAAGCTATTATGGATTTAATTATTATTTTTCATACTTAGAAAGAAAAAAATATAAAATGAATGTAAGAATCTTTATAAGGAACTTACAAAAAAGTATTCCTTGCTTGGTATGTGGAGGAAGCAGACTATCAGCTGAAATAAACCAGTTTTTTCTCGGTAAAGACCATAGTATCACTTTAAAATCACTCTTCGATAATACAATAGATAAAATACAACAGAATTTAAATAAAATTCAATATAAAGATAAAAATGCAAAAAAGTCATTTGAAAAAATTTTAGGACTACTTAAAATAGCAAGCTCTATTGGCCTTGGACATTTGAGTTTAGATCGAAAGGCAAAAACATTATCAGCTGGAGAGTATCAAAGATTACTCCTTTTAAAGTATTTAACTTATGATGGGACTGGAGCTTTATTTATTTTTGATGAACCTAGTCTTGGACTTTCACAAACTGAATTAAAGTATCTAAATAAGGCTTTTCAATATCTCATCTCTAGAGGCAATACGATTGTTTTGGTAGAGCATAATAGATACCTTGCTGAAAGTTCTGACTATATTATTCAAATGGGACCAGGAGCAGGTTCTCACGGTGGAAAAGTTATTTTTCAAGGAAAGAGTGATAAGTACAATTGGCCAATTGAAAGTTTAGATTTAAAAGAAGCAAAATTAAATAAAATTGAAAAAATAAAATTAAAATCACCTACAATTTATGGAAAAAAAATTCAAGATTTGGAAATTGTAAAAGCAGGAATTAATTGGATTTCAGGCCCATCTGGAACTGGTAAAACAGGTGCAATCGTAAATACCTTAGCTGCACATATACATTATCAAATATACGGAGAACACATGAATGTATCTCGTGGTCATTTTAAATCGATAGAAGGTGTTTTAGACTTTGATGATGTTATTATTGTTGATGCAAATCTGAATCGTTACACATCCAGATCTACTGTTGGGAGTATGACTGGTTTGTTTCCAGTGGTAAGAAAGCATTTTGCAAGTCTTGCTATATCAAAATCAATGGGATTAGTAGATGGGAATTTCTCATTTAACTCACAACTTGGTGCTTGTCCTAAGTGTGAGGGAAAAGGTGTTAATATAGTTGAAATGCAATTTTTGGAAGATATTGTATTAACTTGTGAGGATTGTCAGGGAAAGAAGTTAAAGCCAATTTATGCAAATATAAGTGATGGAACAATGACTGTTCATGAAGCATTTACCTCTCCGCTTCATAAGGTTTTGAGTGAGATTAAGCTTACTCCAAAGTTTAAAAGAGTAGAAAATTATTTAAAATTATTAAATTTAGATTATCTTTCACTAGATAGGCAGATTAACTCTTTATCTGGAGGAGAGAGGCAAAGGATATTTTTGCTATCAAAGCTTCAGAAAAAAATAGAAAACTCTTTTTTAGTTTTTGAAAATATTTCTTTTGGTCTTTCTTTGAGAGAGTTACATGCTCAATGCGAATTAATGCAAAATCTTGCTGCTGATAATAATACAATAGTTATTATTGATCAATCAGATGATTTCGCAAAAATCTCGAACAATTCAATAAAATTTCAATAGCTTACGATATGTAATGTTCATGTAGTATAATAGTAAAAAACTCAAGTTTTAAAGGGGTTATTCCGATTAAGATCTATCTTGGGAGGAAGAACGATGTTGAAATTAGTTTTATTTATTATATATACTTTTTCATTTCAAGTAATGGGTACAACATTTGTCCCCATATCAATAAAAAAACAAATTATAGAAAGTGATGATATTATTCATGGTGAAGTTCGATCAATTCAGTCTGAAAGAACTGATAGTGGAATTGTAACTTACGCAGAATTGAAAATTGACCATTGGCTTGGTGATTACAATCCTGAAACTGAATTTGTAAAACTATATTTTCCTGGAGGAACTATTGGGGATGATGTTTATGAAGTTCACGGCTCACCACAGTTTGAAATTGGTGAGAGTGTAGTTGTCTTTACTAAAAAGGTAAATGGAGAAGTCTGGGTGAATAATTTAGGGTTAGGTAAATTTTCTTTAAAAACGCTTGGTGCAAAAAAAGTTTTAGTCAATCAAGTTTTCCCAGGTAACCCTCAAGTTGGCCAAATAACTTGGGATAAATTTGTAAGCTTGAGCGAGTGGATGAAAAAAAGAAAATTTCAAGAGCGGTTTAAAGACAAGTATGAATTAAATAAAGAAAAGCAAGCACGTACAAGAGTGTTTGAGCGTGATAAAGGAAGATCAATTGCGTCTATTAAGCAAGCTAAAAGTGAAAAAGAATCATTTTCAGTTAATTGGTTAGTTTTCCTACTTGCAATCCTTCTAGTGGTCTTTAAAATAGTAAGAAAAAAGATAACTTAATGA
>CAYFHZ010000554.1:0-2364 GCA_964342535.1 uncultured Bacteriovoracaceae bacterium
AAAGTCACAAGATGAAATGAAATCTTCTCCATTTGATATGGATCTATCAAAACCAATGGAAGAGACATTTAAAGCAATTGAAGGTCTAGACACTATAAATGGAATATTAACCCTCGCATACAAAACGATTCCTCAAGAAGTTGAATACTATCAAAACCATGCAGAAGAATCAGTAAAAGGATCACTTCGCCACATGTTTTCAACAATACATTATGATGAAAATGCAAGAATCGTTGATAGAGACAATGGCCTTTCTTTTGATAATGATGATGAGAATACCTCGATCTTACTCTCAGAAGCTTTATTTCTATTTAAAAATGGCATTTTAATAAAAGGAACATGCTTAGACCACGGTAGAAATGCTCTGCTCTTAAGACATGATATTACTGAGTACGATTTTGAAATCGTCCTTACAAACAACCCTTTTATACCATCAAATAGAGTTAGTATTATAAGAAAAGCATTGTGGTATGGTTTTACTGGCAAATGGGAAGAATCAATGCACTTGCTAGTCCCACAATTTGAAAACTGTTTTCGTCACTTCCTAGAAAATGCAGGAGTAATCGTTACTCTTGTTAATGAAGATATAGTTCAACAAGAAAGAACCTTAAGCTCACTCTTACATATACCTGAATTTAAAGGGGTATTTGGAGAGGCACACCTTTTTCAAATTAAGGCTCTTCTATCAGAGAATAAAGGTTTCAATTTCAGAAACAGACTTTCACATGGCTTAATCGGTGATGACTTTTATAATTCATGCTCATATTTATCACCGTTCGTTTGGGGGTATTTTATTTACTTAAGCAATATGCTAAGAGAAACATTTTACGAAAAACTTAATAAAACTAAAAAGTCATAAATAATTATATCAGAAGCAACCTAGATTAACGGATCACCTGGCGCCCAAGCCTTATTCAGGGATTCTTTATCTAAAGAACGATCCATATTCATTACCTTTTCTAGAGTTTTAAGATGTTCCTTGTAACCTAAAGCATAGTGTTGAATATCCTTCTTAGTGTGAAGAAATAACTCATCCATTAATTTTGTATCATGCTTTTGAAATCGTCTCGCCCTCTTGAAGGAGTCATATGGATCATTACCGAGTAAATTTAGAACTTCTTGACCAATATCTATAGCAGTTCCAAAACCATCTCTCTTAATGTTATCAACACCCAATTTCATTAATTCAAATAGATCCTTTTTATCGGGCGAAGTTACAATGATTTTCAATTCGGGGTAATATTTATGTGCTAAGTTTATAACCTTTTTTTTATGTTCAAGATCTTCTATTGCAATAATTAATATATCAGCAGTTGATGCTCCAGCATTTTCTAATAGATCTAATCTTGATATATCTCCATAAAATACTTCAAAACCTAACCTCCTAAGCAGTTCAACATTAGAAGCATCATAATCAATAACAATAGGTTTTATCCCATTAGAGATTAAGAATCGGCCAATATCTGTTCCAACTTTTCCGAAACCGGCCAGAATGACTTTTTCCCCCCTATGATTAACTTCATCTTTAACATCAGCTTTTTTGATAACACTTACATTGTTCTTATCTAAAACTTGATATAAAAGGACTAAAAGAGGAGTTGTAAACATTGTTAATACTATAATCGAAATACTTATATCAATTACAAAATCAGGTAATACTTTATGAGTTCTTGCAATTGGAAATAGAATAAAAGCAAAAGCCCCACCTTGCGAGAGTAAAATACCATAAAGAGAAGAACCTCTTAGATTCATCTTAAATATTTTTCCTACAACAAAAAGACAAACAAACTTAATCGCGACTAACCCAATTGTAAAAAAAGCAACCATTACAATATGTTCTCTAATTAGAGAAATATTTAGACTCGCGCCTATCGATATAAAAAACACACCTAACATCAACCCCTTAAATGGTTCAATATCACTTTCAATTTCATGTCTATATTCATTATTTGCTAAAATAACTCCTGCTAGAAATGTTCCTAAAGCTGGTGATAAATTAACTATATCCATAAGAAGTGAAATACCAATAATAAAAGAAAGTGCTACAGCTACAAAAATCTCTCTTATTCTAACTTTTGCAACATATCTAAATATTGGAGTCATTAAAAACTTCCCTATAAAAAAGATTGCAAATATAGACATTATAGTGAGTGATGATTTTAGTACAGGTGACAAAGATGAAAAATCAACCAACGAATGTGTTTCTGAGTGATTAATATTATTATTTGAACCTAAAAAAGGTAAAATCGAAATAATAGGAATTAATACCATATCCTGTAATAAGACCGTAGAGAAAGTCGACCGTCCAACATCAGTATCAGATAAACCATTTTCTTTTAAGGTTTGAAGTACTAATGCGGAAGA
>CAYFHZ010000555.1:0-2363 GCA_964342535.1 uncultured Bacteriovoracaceae bacterium
GTGATGACCAGTTCTAGGTCCATCATATGATGTATAAAGTATTTTTCTTTCAATTACTTTTCCATCATACCATCTTTCATTTAAAAAGATTTTATACTTATCTTCAGCTCTTGCATCGTATCTAAAATTAATCTTACATAGAAGAATATCTATTATGTTACCAACCAATGAAGCTGAAAGACCCTCCGCCTTAAGATCCTCTTGTAAAATTGATCCTGCACCGAGTTTTCCTTCAATTAATCTTGGTCTCCAAATAGTTTCTTCTTCAACAAACTGATACTTCCACTCTCCTTCTTCAAAATTCAAAACATGCTTTTGAGCAAGATTTTGAGAAAAAGAAAAACCAACTAATGTACCTTTATGATTAAAACTTGCACTTAATTCATCTCCAACCTGAAGTTTTGAAAATTCAACTTCATCTCTTAGTGCATTGATAATACCAAGAGATTTATCATTACCAACACCTATAGCATCCATGGCCTGATATAAGCCCTGGCCATACTTTATATGACCGACCTTAACTTCACGAAAGTTTTTTTCATATTCAGCTTGATAAGTTCTTTGTAATTTTAAATGAGTTAAAGAAAGATCTTCTTTTTCTGAATTAAAACAACCTGTTAACAGTAAAGGCAATAAAAGTATAATAGATTTCATAGTCTCCTTATCGACAAATTAAATCATGGCCATAGCTTTTTCTTTATTTTAGGTTTCTTAAGATGTTATGTAAATATATGAATTTAAAGAGATCTTCTTTAAGAAGATAATTTATAGCTTTTGAGTTTTTTAGATCTCAATAAGAAAAGACAAAAAAGACTAGCTATAAAAAAGCCTATTGGTAGTGGATAAATATTATCATTATAAAATGAAGCGATTGTTCCTCCAATAAAAGCTCCAATAAAGGTTTGTAAGGAGCTAATTACTGAGTTCCCAAGTCCGGCAATATGTCCTAAAGGCTCCATTGCTAAGGCATTAAGATTTCCAAATAAAATACCAACAAAGAGAAAGCTAAGGGCCATATAAAGCATAAAAGAGTAAAGAGGTGCTTCTCCATTATGTATATAAAGATAGCTTAAATATATTGAAGCAAAACTAAATAGGGCAATAAAGCTCATTAGAACTAATTTTCGCATCGCAATTTTTTCAACCAATTTTGAATTTATAAAGGAGCTCATTCCTAAAAAAAGTGCAAGACAACCAAAGTAATATGAAAATTTATCACCTAATTTAAAATGTTCCTGGAAAATAAGTTGAGAAGTACTGAGATAGCCAACAAAAGCACCAAATAAAACACCTGACACGATTGTATAAATTCGAGAAACTGGGTTTTTAAATATTTCTACTATACCATCTCTAATATTCCTAATAGACACTTGTCTTCTATTGTCTGGTAGCAAGGTCTCTTCTTGAAAGAAGAAAAGTATTGAAATGCATAAAAGCCCCATAAGAAATAATAATAAGAATATTTTATCCCATGTTGTAAAATAAAGAACAAGTTGTCCTACAGTAGGTGCCATAGCAGGAACAAGAATAAAAACAACCATAATAAGAGACATGACTTTCCCCATAGCAGGACCTGCATATTGATCACGAATCATTGCAGTAGAAAGAACTCTACATGCAGAAGCACCAAAACCTTGAAGAAGTCTACCAAAAAGCATGACTGAAAGATTGGAAGAAAAATAACAGATCAGACTTCCCGTAAGAAAAATAACAAGGCCTAAATAAAGAGGTTTTTTTCTACCATATGCGTCTGATAATGGGCCATAAAAAAGTAGCCCAAATCCCATTCCAATAAACACTGTGGAGATAACTGATTGCATTTGCTTGATATCACTAACTCCAAGTCCATTACCCATTTGTGATAATGCAGGAAGCATAGCATCTATTGAAAGAGCTAGTAGAGACATGATAAACGCCATCTTGATGACGAATATAATATTTGGTTTTTGTATAGTGTTCATAATATTTTCCGATGGGACATTATGCGCATAAAATTTCTTAACAGCAAGTCAGTATTTCATTATTTCCGCTATTAAAACATTTGTTTTAAGAAAGTCTTGCCTCTTTAAAAGTTCAAATATTCATTAGATAATAAAAGAGATGAAATTTCTTCTCCTATTACTCTCCTATTCACAATTTATAAATGCGAGCGAATTTAGATTTGATAATAATAATGATGGTAAAACTGACCATATCATAATTTACTCCAAAGATGGTGAGATCAAATCTCAAAAAATTGATAAAAATTTTGATGGATTTTTCAATGAAATAACTGAAATTGATGGGCACATAATAACTAAAAAAAGAGATATAAACCTAGATCAACAATATGACTTTACAACAATTAAGAGTAAAGATTTAAA
>CAYFHZ010000556.1:0-2358 GCA_964342535.1 uncultured Bacteriovoracaceae bacterium
AACTTTTAGCTTTTTATCAACACCCCAAATAGTTCTTACAAGTTTTCTTCTTTTGTAACCTGTAACTGAATCATCTCTAACCATAGCTTTGAGCAATTCCAATTCACTAATAGTCGCTAGGTTTTGAGTTTTATTTACTATTTGCTTTTTCGATACAAATTCATAGAAAGAATCATTACTTAATGATGAATTCTTCTTTATTGCTCTGAAATTAGTTCTAAGAACTGTTCCATCCTCTAGTACAAATAGAACTTTTCCTTTTGATTTCCTGAAAATTGGTTTAACAGAAAGAAGAGTATAATCAGGATCATTTCTATCTACAGGAGCAATTTCAAAATCACTAACATTTGAAATTGTTTTAACCTGGCTTGGAAACCTTAGAATTGTTTCCTCTCCGTATATAAGGTTTATTTTTTCAACAGCATCACCAAATACGATCTCTCTCGCATTTGCACTTCCCAAAGTGAATACTGCCGACAGAATAAATAATAAATATATTCTAATCATCTAGCTGGCCTCCTATAATTTCGTTTTTACTTTAAATGATTTTTTGGTAGTTCTTTTCAAGTCAGTTATATTGACAACCCATCTCTTCTTTTTATTTGGAGCTACGGCGGCAAGCTTCATTTCTACAACTTCGTCAACAGCACCAATATATTCATGGTTAACGTAAGTTTCCTTTTTACATAAAGCTGTTACTTCATACTGGCCCTTATCATTTGAATAGATTTCTTGTTTTCCACATTTAAGAATTTCCGTAATATTTTCCGCAGCAACATACTCTTTCCATTCATACGTTTGCTCTTCAAAGCGACGTTTCAAATCCAAACTCATATTTGAACTTAATTTTTCATACTGCTTTTCAATGTCTTTGCTATTTATATTTCCAAGAAGTGATAAGAATGTATCAACGGCATCTTTCACATAACTGTCTGAAATAGTATGTGGGCTAACTGGAATATGATCTGGAAGAACAATGTATTCTTTTTCACGATATTGCTTTGTTAACTTATTAATCTGATTACGATTAACAACGTATAAAAGAGAAAGAACGCACAGAAGTACGACAGACACGTTTTGCCACAAAAGCTTTTCTTTCAACAATACTGACTTGTAACAAATGAAACTTGGAAGTTTAGATAAATCTACTCCTTCATACTTTCCGACAGCAGGCACTTCAACCTTTGCTTTTTCAATTCCTTTATTGATTGCATCAATCATATTTGAAAATACCTCTTTAGATTTATTGTTAATGTCATCTATTCCCTTCCTTATGCTTACGATTAGTTGTTGGCTCGCTACTTTCATCAATCTGACACCTTCTTATTTTTTTGTGGATTAAAGAGGCCTGGTAAAGAAACACCAAACCGCTTATAAAAGTAGTGTAAGAACACCCCTCTATTATTATTTTTCTTAATATAAGGAATTACTCCGATGGAGATGCAAAGGAGAAAAAACATCATCCACCAAGAGTAAAAAATAATTCCAAAGAAAGTTATGATGAAAAGAGATATTGCTAAATCCCATAGATCAAAATGATCCATGAACATAATAGGGCCATCAATTGTTTGACTTACTTGATTACCATAATCTCTTTTTAAGTTTTCATACGAATGCATCAAACACCTTTGAAACGATTTACTAACTTTTTATTTTGTTAGTTCCTAACTTTTATATTTCAAGTGCGATGCCATTTTTAATGACTGTTAAGTTGTTAATATTTGTTGAATTGAAAAAGAGACACTATCGGGTTTCCGATAAAATATCGTTCTAGTTAAATACGATCTAAATATTTTAACAACTTAATGACTGACGAAAATTCGTCACAAGAAAAAGAAATTAATGAATGAATAAAAGAAAATAGAGACTTAGAGGCTATCGGTAATACGACAGCCTTACTTTATTGGTGTGACTGTAACACTTGTATTATCAGGAAAGATAACTTCTACATTAAATTCATCTTTAACAATCATTGTTACGTCTTGTTGAAATAGAAAATTAGACACCGTTGATCCTTCAAATATAGCGAAGTTTAATCCCCCAGGGTTTGGATCACGAACGGAAGGAAAAAGAACAGACTCAGGAATACTTGATAGTCCTTGAATCCATTGATGAGAGTGAACATAACTCTTAGTATCTAGTATTTGATCTTTATTATCTTCGCTCTGAACATCAATTGGCTTGCCTGTAGGATTAAAGTCTAAAGTTATAAGGCTTGCTCTTGCCTGCATTCCAACTTCACTTTCCCAATCTTTCAATTTCCAATAAGCAAATTCATAATAGTTGGCTTATTACACATGGCTAGTTTTACCTTGTATCACACAGATGGCTGTCATTTGTGTGAAATGGCAGATGAAT
>CAYFHZ010000557.1:0-2357 GCA_964342535.1 uncultured Bacteriovoracaceae bacterium
AAAACCCCTTTGGAGGTGAAATTTTGAACCCATGCATCCTTAGAGATAGGTTGAATAAAGTAAGTTTTATCGAAGGCCATATCTTCGCCTTCAACATTATATAAATTAGCGATATGATATTCCCAACCTTTTAGTTTTGGATGACAGAAACTCATGTAGCAACGAGGTTTTACTCTTTTGTTATCAATTATATGGTTATACATATTTGTATAATGAATAAATAATTTCTTAGATTCTACTTCGTGTTTTTTATAGGTTTCATAGGCCCAGAGATAAGCACTATCACCAGAGTGGCCTTCTTTGATATAGTGAGTTTTCATATCAGAAAAAATCTCAGTTGCAAGTGATTCTGAAATTTCATTAGTTGCAGCATTGATATTTGTCATTTGTAAAAGAAAGAGTACAGATATACACATACGTTTCATAGGGCCGATCCTTTATATAAGTTTTTGCGAGGTTATACATTAGATTTACTTCAAATGAAACGCGGCGCGCAACTATTACATGTAGGTAAGTTTACTCAAATATTAAGGTTCTGGGAGCTTCTCCAATAGCTTCACTTTTTTTCACCGTAGACAGAATAATAAGGGCTTGAGATTGATTGATAAGACTCTGAAATTGTGTTTGTTTTTTGTCTTGAAGAATTGTCATCATGTCTGTGAAGAATAAATTTCTAATATCTATTTGAATACTGCCACTCTTGGTAGGAATTGTTACCCACGGACGAAAAAAATAGCTAGAGCTGATTACTTGATCTTTACTATTCTTAACTATAGTTGTGCCATCAATTTTAATTTGAATATTTGTTTCTTGTTTATTATCCGCAATATGTTGAATGAGAACTTCTTTTCGGGTTGAGTTATAAGTTATATTTATACAATCATTTTTACTACATACAGTTTTACTATATTTTTTGTTTTTTCCATTTAGCGTTTTATCTATAAATAGTTTTACGAAATTTAATGTATTATTAAATTTAATTGGTGAAATCTTTAATTTTTTTTGCTTAGAGATTTCTTCAATCGCGATGAGTGCTTCAAAATTTGCATAGAGGTTAAGATCTATTTTTGAATGCTTTATATTAAACCCAATTATATGTTTATTTTTGTAAGTCATACCTGGCTTAATATCATGGTAGTCTCTTAGAGAACTTAGTGTTTTGGAGCTTTTACTCTTGTTTTCACCACCTCCAGTATTAGCACCATCACCACCTCCAGTATTAGCACCATCACCACCTCCGGTGTTAGCACCATCACCACCTCCAGATAAGTGATAATCAGTGGCAATAAAATGTGAATTTTCATGTATCGTTTGATCAAGTAATGTTCGATAGGTAGACTGGGTTAATGGATCATATACAAACTTTACTTCTGAATTCTGATAATTGTTCAGATTACCTCTTTTTCCTTTTAAGAACAAAGGTAAGAGGGATTCAATTGAATTTTCAGGAGAGATTATAGATTGTCTCATTCTATAGTTATAGCTGTTAAATACCCCTCCCAAACTATCAAACATTGTTTGAGTTTCGTGATAAGTAATCATCGGTGAGCCACTATTTCCAGGGCCTAAATGTGCAGTTGATATTTGTCTTTTTGAATAAAGGAGTGTTTTTAAAGGTATTCTCTTTGCTAAATTATTAATATTGGCAATACTTGCTTGTGCATCAAGGTTTTCACTTTTTAACTCTTTTCTAAGCGGAATGTATGGAGCATGAAAACGATTATGTTTTTCTATCAGCTTTAACTCTTGGTCTGCTTCAGCACCCATTAATGTAACTCTTTCAAAAATAACATCATTATCGAATTTAACTTCATGATGACCAAATTGCTTTGATGTTTTAGAAATTGTTCCAAGACCAATAGAACTTTGAGCAGAGATATGCCATTTGTTTCTAAGGTCCTGGTAAGTATGAAATGTTGGATAGAATTTTTCTTCTTGAGGTATTTTAAGATGAATAATTGCAGTATCAGTAATACCATTAATTAATAGATCTTTGGCTTCAATGTTATAACATCTTGCTCCTAAACAAACTTCAACATTTTCTCCTGAGACAATATGCCCAGCAGTATATACAAAGTAGTGACAAGTTTTATCGTCGCATTGTTTTCTATCTTTTGTCATATTAACAGAGCTTGTGGCCCCACCACCACATGTTCGATTTGTTGAATTGTGAAACTTTGAACATATGGTAGGTATTAAATTTTTTTCAATTGTTTTACTGTGAGAAAAAAATGAGAAGAGTAAAAAGAATATATTCAATATAAAATATTTCATGATGAAATTCTTTTTGCAAAGGAAGTATCAGATATTGTATATTTACCATTTTCAAAAATAATGAGACCTGGGATTTTTTTTCT
>CAYFHZ010000558.1:0-2350 GCA_964342535.1 uncultured Bacteriovoracaceae bacterium
GCTAATATATCTGCAACAAGGTTGAGATCTTTTTGAGTTAGGTCCAATTGATGAAATTTCGTTTTAAATTTTTTTCTATGCTGGACCCAAAGTGGAGAATGGATAAGAAACTCTTCGGTCTCTTCACAAATACTTGGCAGAAATGATAGCTCAACTATATTGGAATACCAATTTTGAATAATATTCTGATAAAGTTCATAGTCTTCTATATCAGGATCGATGTTAGGGCAATGAGGTATTTCTCCTTTACTTGTTTTCTTAATAAACTCTTCCTTCAAATGTTCAATGATATTTAGCACTATATTTCCTTCTTTTTGAGTTTAAGGTAAATTGAAATTTCTTTTTGTGAGTCTTTTAACGAGTTTTCACTAAAGAAAAAGTTTAAAATAGGAACTTTTCTAAGCCATGGAACGCCAGCCTGCATTTTTAGCACATCTCTTGCTTTGATGGATAATACTTGGATTGATTTTTCTAATGGCATATAAACAGTGGCCTTATTCTGAGGACCAGATATGCCCTCTTGGCTTCCCTGAGTTAACTCTGATTTATACTTCATTCGTATAAAGCCATCTTTAATAGAAAGTAAGCCAGATAATTTTAAACCTGCAAAATTCCATTCAGTAAATGTTGTTTGATCTCGTGTTGCTTGATAAGGAATTTGAGTACCAAGTTCTACCATGAATGGTTCCCCAATAAGAGTTGTCACAGTAGGACTAGCTAAGACTCGAATTTCAGTATTATGATCTTGATAAAGAAATTGATCTGTTTGTAATTTAGAGTGGCCATTATCAATCACTGATTGAAGATCAAATTGAATCTTATTAAAGCCTGAATGAGAGTTTTGAGCTGCAGATGTTTCCTTTGCTATTATAATACAATGAATTTCAAAATTTTGGTTTTTGAGTTTTTCTAAGCTAGGTAATAACTCTATCTTATATTTTATTAAATAGTGCTTTTTAAAAACGTCAATGGATGTATCAGATTGGTAAAAGCAGTTAATATTTATTCCCGTAACATGACAATCAATGAATAATCCTCCATTGCTATAGAAATCTTGGTAGAGTTTAGCAATTAGTTCATTTTTAAAATTATTTGCTAGTTCGACATTAAGTTGAATATAGTTTTGATCAGTTTCTTGAAGTTTTTTAAGGATGAGGTAAGACTCTAAATCTTTAACAATACCTTCTATATATAAGAGCTTTTCTGTTGCCTTAAGCTTAAGCCCAGCTTGAGCGATAGAGTGGGCAATCTCCATTTTTCTAAGTTGTTCCTGTTTTGAGGTGACATATATATGGTAGTTTTTCTTGGTACCTTGATTGAGAATGAGGTCAGAAAAACCAATCATTTTACCTTTTACCAGGATCTTCTTTTGATTTCTCATGAGCTTTAAAGCAATGATTTCATTGTTTCCAATAGAATAACTCTCTAAATTTTCAATACTTAGCTCAATTTGTTCCCCTTTTGCAATGAAGATATTATCTGACTCTTGTTTTGTTGCTGCGAGTAATGTATTAGATGGGAATAAAGCTTTGACAAGTAGAACAAATAGGGATAAAAATACTACCCTGAATTTAATATTATTAAAGAAACTCAAGGATATGACTATGTCTTCAAACACAACACAAACAAGAATTAGAAGAAAGTTAAAAAGAAAAAAAGCTGGAGCTAAAAGAAAGCACGCAAATGAGAACAAAGGAACAACTCCTAAGTTTTCAATCCATCCAGAAAAAGCATAGGTTTTCATTAGATTTCCTTTGTTTTAAAAACGTTAAAACTTTTTAAAATTTTAGATTTATTATTATTAGGGAGCTCAATGAGTTCCCTTTTTTCGTTGATACAAATCTCATAAAATCGTTTATCTTTTACCGTACAAGAGTGGTGTGAGATGATAACTAATCTTTTTGGTATAGTGTAATGATTTACAAAATGTAATTTCACTTCACTCGCTAACTCCTTATCTTTATCTGATTCATAATAAATTTTAATTGTCCCTGCAAAAGTATTAACACTTATCAAAGATAGAAAAAGGGACTTAATAATGAATTTCATACTGCTTCCTTTTTATTTTTTTGGGTAGGTTATGAGTTCCAAATGGCATAATGTTGAATTTTTTTGTAACTAAATTTTGATTCAGAAATTTTTTATTGATATAGATAATAAACTGAGGTGCAGGGACTTCTTCACTGAAGTTTGGAAGGTTTGCTTTGTATTCACTTAAGAAAATAGCATGTGGGATATCAATTTGTTGATCTTGACTTCTCAAGCTTACTTCCTTTCCCTCTTCGGGAGGAATATAAAGATTTCCAGATATAAGAACTTCAATATAATTTTCGCGGTAAAGCTTATTTTG
>CAYFHZ010000559.1:0-2346 GCA_964342535.1 uncultured Bacteriovoracaceae bacterium
CAGTACATACAAATCTCCCAGGATTTTGCCAAAGTGGATTTATAGAAGGCATTGTTGACTCATTTTTTATTGAAGACCAACAAGTTCCAACAGCACAATCACCTGTGGTTTTAGTACCTTCACCACATGTCTGTCCAGCAATGACAATAGACTCACCTAAACAGTAATCAGCAACAGCGATATCTTCACATGGGTCAGCACAAGAACCAGTGGTTTTAGTTCCCTGTCCACAACTTGGATAACCTGTAACTAAATCAACTCCCTCACATACTGTACTGGCCACGGGTAGACTTGCACATGGATCTGTAATGACTTCACCTGTACTAGTCGTTGATCCACATACAGAAGCATCAACAGCACCACACCTTCCATCACATTTAGAGCAATATAAATAAGGGATACATTCTATAGATCCATCTGAGTTAATACCTCTTAAAAGTTCATCACTTCCACAAGTCTGAGTAAAAGTAGTAATAGCATTACCATCAATTACAAATTGAGAACTAGAAATATTAGCTCCCGAAATTGGAACTGTCGTTAAATTCATACTCTGACAATCGACACCACTTAGATTTCCACCCAGTAGATTTTGGCAAAGATTTTGTCTGATATTTTGCATAAGTTCACTATCTTCACTTATACTCGCAAAGCTACAATTAGCATCGCTATTTAATGAAGCATCTTCGAACACTCCGCCAATAGCTTCACATGCCAATTTATAAGCAGCTCTTTGAGATTCATTATCATAACTAGAACAGCCAATAAATTTTCCTGCCGTATCAAACTCTCCTGGAAAAGTAATTCTTTTAACTGCCTTAAGCGAATCATCTTGGCCTAAGACTTGTCTTTTAAAATGAACATAAAGCTCAACTGGTAAAACCTCATTGGCACCAGATAAACTGGGTTTTGTTAAAGTTGTTTTTTCAATCGTAACACCTGAATTAAAATCAAATGAGAAACTACTAAGGTCAGCAGTAAGGTCGGTGCTACTTGGAATTCCACCTGGAACAACCGCTTGGCAATTGGGTAAACTTTGAATATGAGTACTAAGCCCACGCATATAACTATCAATTTCAAAACTTTGTTTTATAAAGTTAGATTGTTGCCCACTTGTATTAGAAAGCTTCATTACAGCTAAAGAAGTTCCACCAACAACAGCAAGAGAAAGGATTATTTCGACGTAAGATAAACCCACTTGTGAAGACATCATTTTTTGAAAAAATGTTTTTAAAGATTTGTTCATCATAAATACCTTGTTAAAACTTACATTTATTATACGACCTCAACATAAAACTTGTTGGGTAACTTGCTGTAAGAACCAAAAATTAACTACATACATTTAATTATAAACAAAAAAGTGACAATAAAAAGAGGTTATTTACGTAATTTTAATTATTTAAACAGAGTGTTTTAGTATAGATCTATACTGAAAGATACAAGTAAGCCGGGAACAAAAGTAGCAAAAGCATCCATTGCATCTACATTTCCTCTCCCAGTAGAATCATATAGTTCCTTACCAAGTGCGAAAATAAGGGATACAGCAGCACCGGTTAGAGCACAAACAATACCTTCATCATCTTCAATCAAATATGAGCAAAGCCCAGTTGCACCGATACCGGAAAGTAATCCAGCACCACCATGATATTTCTTATCCTTAGCACCTTTAGCTAAAATTAAGATAATTGATGCGGCTAAACTGGCATTAACGGCTCTTCTGAAATTTTTTCTTCTATAAATAGGGAGATTTTCTTCTAAGTTTATTAAATCCTGCTCAACTTGAAAGGAGGGGGCAAATTCATCAAATTCTTCTTGAGAATAAACTTTTCCACCTAAATATATTTTACTGACTAATTCCTTAGCATATTCTTGCTCTGAAATGGCAAAACAAGGCAATGTAACAATAAAACTCATTATAAAAACAATAATTCTCATAACTTCAATCTACCATTTTTCAAGATAAATAATAGATCTATGAAACTTGTACATAGATATGCCTATAAATTAAACATCAAAGACAAGAATTAAATTTGAATGTTTCCACTTTTAGGCATTACCAAACTTTGATGGAAACAACCTTGTAGTCCATATGCTCTAATCCGTAATATATATAGAGGTAAAAAAATAATGATAGAAACAACAAGTAAGAATCAAGACATTATGCTAAATGAAAACTTTAAGAATCAGATAATCAATTGCTGTATCAGAGTTCCAACAGGGGATAATTGCCAGCCCTTTAAGGTTCAATTTGAACATAATGAATTAAGAATTTATTATAATAATCAAATTGGTAAGCATATTTTAAATTTCAAAGATCGCAGCTCCTTAATATCCTATGGTTGTATTAAA
>CAYFHZ010000560.1:0-2342 GCA_964342535.1 uncultured Bacteriovoracaceae bacterium
TGCCGGAATGGGGGGAGTTGGTGGAAATTATGCCGTAAATTTTGCAAGGTTGGGATTTAAGAAATTTAAAATTGCTGATTTTGATGAGTTTGAAGAGCATAACTTCAATCGACAGATTGGAGCAACCGTAAATACACTAGGTTGTAATAAGGCAGAAGTCATTGCACAAAGAATTCTTGAAATCATACCAGATGCTGAGATTCAAATTTTTTCGGAAGGTATTACAGATGAAAATCGAGAAAGCTTTTTTACGAATATTGATTTTTTCATTGATGGACTTGATGTTTACGCTCTAGATGAAAGAATTAAGTGTTTTGAAATGGCCCAAAATAAAAAAATTCCTGGTATTACGTGTGCTCCTCTTGGTATGGGATCATCGATAATTGTTTTTAACCAGAGTAGTATGTCCTTTGTTGATTATTTTCAAATCAAGCCCCATATGAATAAGGTTGAAAGGCTTGCACATTTTGTTGCTGGAATCAATCCGAGTCCATGGTTTATACGTTATTTATTTAAAGAGTATATTAGTTTTTCCAATGGAAGTGCTCCTTCATTAAATATAGGTATCTTAACTGCGACAACTGTGATGACATCTGAGGTCATGAAAATGATTTTAAAAAGAGGCGATATTAGACTTGCTCCTCATATAACACAAGTGGATTTCTTCTTTTATAAATTAAAAAAATCATGGATACCCTTTGGAAATAAAAATATAAGACAAAAAATTTTGATTTATTTTTTAAAAAAAGAAATGAATAAAGAAAAACCTTTATCAAGCAACAAGTAAATCATCTTGATCTTCGGTGGCCAAGTTTTCATGAGTTTTAAGACCTACCCAGTGAAGTAAATCATCCCACTTATCATTTTCAATACTAACGATTTGATAACCAGAAACATGATCAGAAGTCCACACTCTATTGGCCTTAACTTTACACTCAGTCGTATTATTAATTTTAATATGGCCTTCAAAAACTTCACCGGGAGAAGTTCCTTGGACACTAAAACCTGCCTTAGATATTTGAAATATTTTTTGTGATTGATGTTTATCGTTAGTTAAGTCCATATTAACAAAGAAGCGAGGATGTTTTCTTCTTTTGTTATAAGAGATATTTTCTAACGATATTAAACCTTGATAGATCTTATTATGATAGAGATTATGTAATATTTTTTTATCTTCAAGGGATAAAGTATCAAGAACATCACTTTTTTCACTGAAAAAATACCTCATAGTTTTTAGGGTGAATGAATAGTTACATAAAAAATTATAACGTTCTTTTTTCCAATCACATTGCTCACGCCATGGAAAATTCATAAAGATCTTGTATACATTTTTTTGAATGGGAGGTTTAGGCCCATATAGTTTGTAAAAATTTTCTTGGATCTTGTCTAAGACAAGATATTGAGCAAAGGAGAGTTGGTTATTTACTCCTGAATGTTTAGTTGCTTTCTGACTAATGGGTAAAAAACCAAATATGGCCCTGTAAAAATGTTTTACTGAAGCACGTGTGACGATTACAATATCTTGTGTCCCTATCACCTCTTTACAGTAAATAACACTATAGCTAATAAGTGGAAAGAAAATACCTGTTGTTTGAGATCTCCATTCTTTTTTAACTGCAAGACCTGTTATTTCTGATATTCTTCTTCCTGATTTTCTAAAATCGTTTAATGAAATAAAGGATTCGATAGGAAGACCTAGGCCGGTATCCATAACTTGAGATGCAGTTGCAACAACCTCATCTTGGTACTTGGCAATGAAGATCGTTGTTGTTGGTAATAATTTATATTTATTAATTCTAAATTCAATATGATCACAGTTTGCGAGTTTTGATTCAATATAACTTTGCTGTATAAGCCTGAGTGCTTGTTCCACTTCATCCTGAGTTTCAGCAATTTTGTATTGAACTTCTTTTAGACGACCATTAGGCAAATCAATAGAAAAAAATAGTCTGACTAGTTTATCAAACCAGGGTGGAGGTAATTTTTGAAGAGTTTTTAAAGCGAGTCGTTTAAGCTTTTTGATAGTTGACTTCATATGTCAAGTATCGGGCTTAATTGCTTTTAAGTTAAGTACTATTTAAGTCAACTTTATATTTTCCTAATATTTCGATACTTTAGCTATACCTATTTTTGTCTATGATATTAGGTAAAATATAAGAATTGTCTAATTTATAGTGCTTTTGAGATTCAATATTAAGTCTATATGGGAAGAATCCTTTTTTACTACCTTCAGCTAATAAATAATTATAAAGCTCTTGGGCCCTTCTCGTTTCTTCTGGATGATTTTTATTATATAAAATTGGTATAGTGCTATCAAAGCATAAATCATCTACAGTAGTAAG
>CAYFHZ010000561.1:0-2338 GCA_964342535.1 uncultured Bacteriovoracaceae bacterium
CAAGAGGAGTATAGAACCTTCTTTCTCCAGTTGTTTCTTCCTCTACAGCAGTCGGGGCAGATACTGCTGGCTTTTCTTCAACCTTTGGTGATTCTGCTTTAGGAGCAGAACTTGTTGCTGAAATATCTGCATTCATATCATCTTCGATAACAGCAATGACTTTACCAACGTCAATAGTTTCCCCTTCAGGATATAAAAGCTCTGCAATTTTTCCTTCAACTGGCGAAGGGATTTCAGATTCAACTTTATCTGTGGAAATCTCAAGTAAGATTTCATCAATTTCAATTGTATCACCAACATTTTTATTCCACTTAGTGATCGTTCCTGTAGTAATCGACTCACCCATTTGTGGCATAACGACTTCAACACGTGCCATTATATACTCCTCGTTTTTTCTATCTATTTTACCAAATTATTCAATTAAAAGTTTAATGCTCTATTTTTTGCCGCCATTACAGACTCCGCTAAAAACTCTCCTAAAGTTGGATGTGGGTGTACTGTAGCAAAAATTTCCTCATCAATCCCCTCCATTTGTCTAAAGAGAGTATATTCATGAATCAATTCTGTTGCCTGAGTTCCTACGATATGGGCCCCGAGCATTTCACCATGCTCACCCATAAGAGTTTTAACAAATCCAGCTGTCTCGTTAGACGCAACTGCCTTACCATTTGCCATAAATGGAAGCTTTCCAACCGTATATTTAATGCCTTGCTCTTTAAGAGCTTTTTCTGTGTAACCAACACTAGCAACTTGAGGCTGACAATACGTACATCCAGGAATATTCATTTTATCAATAGCATGTGGTTTTAACCCACACATATGTTCAGCTGCAACAACACCTTCATGAGACGCTGCGTGGGCTAAAAGTGGAGGACCTGCAACATCCCCTATTGCATAAATATGAGGTATATTTGTTTGATACATATTATTTACTGAAACAAAGCCTCTATCCGATTTCACACCAGCTTTTTCCATAGCAAAACCTTCAAGAACTCCTGTCATACCAACGGCAATAAGACCCATTTCAAAATTAAATTTTTCTTCTTTACCTTTAATAACAGCTATAATGGTTACATCTTTTCCATTATTCTTAGCTGATACTTTTTCAACACTTGTATTGAATTTAATTCCATATTTTTTATAAGCTCTTTCAACTTCTTTTGAAGAGTCTTCATCTTCAATTGGAAGAAGATGTTTTTGAAGTTCAAAGATATGGACTTCTACACCAAAGGCATTCCAAAAATAAGCAAACTCCATTCCAATCGCACCTGCTCCGATGATACCAATTGACTTTGGAAGCTTTTCCATTTTGACAGCTTCCCAGGCTCCAATAAGTCTTTTTCCATCATGTTCTAATCCAGGAAAGGTTCTGTATTTAGCCCCAGTTGCAATAATACAATTTTTAAATTCAAGAGTCTCTTTACCAACTTTGATTGAGCTTTTGTTAACAAACTCTCCATTTCCCATATATGTATCAATCTTATTTTTTTTCATAAGAAACTCAACACCTTTAGATATTTTTTGAGAAATTGCAGTTGCTCTTTTAACAGCTTGTGAACCATCTAACCCTTTAAGGTCAACATTAATTCCGAGCTCTTTAAAATCTGCTAATTCATGAACTGAATGTGCCGATTTCAAAACTGCTTTTGTGGGAATACAACCTTTATTTAAACAAACTCCACCCATATGTTCTTTTTCAATAATTGCGACTTTCTTTCCAAGTTGGGAAGCTCTAATTGCAGCAACATATCCACCAGGTCCAGCTCCTAAAACTACAAGATCATATTTCTTGGCCATAGTTATTCCTTTTTAAAATAGTAAAAAATAATGGGTAATTAATAGAATTTTCGATGGTTTATGTCAAATGCTGCGCGACGCATAGTAAGTCGTTGTATATTTTTCTAGTATGGAAAACTTGCTTTACTATCCAAGTCCTAATCACTATAAGAATTATTCAATGCGAACAATCAACACTGAAAATCAGCGACTTTCATCTTTAGAATTAGAAACACTTTTGAAGTACTTTCCTCAAGGCATATGTGCATTTGATCTTGAAATGACAGGACTATCCTCAACATTAGATAAGATAATTGAAATTGCAGGTATAAAAGTAGATAAAAATGGCGCAGTTTCCCATTTTCATTCCTTAGTGAATCCTCTCATTCCAATTCCAGAAGAAACAATTAAATACCATAAACTAACTAATGATAATTTAAGAGATCAACCGACCCTTAAGAAACCTCTAAGAGAATTTTTAGATTTTTTTGGTAATAAACCACTTCTCGCTCATAATGCTATATACGATATTGGATTTTTAGTTAAGGGCATGCATGACTAT
>CAYFHZ010000562.1:0-2337 GCA_964342535.1 uncultured Bacteriovoracaceae bacterium
CCAGTGGTTTATTTTGGAGCAAGAGCTTTTCTAGAAGAAACCTGGCCACTATCATTTATCCCGATTATATCAGTCGCGGGTTATTTCTATCCTGACTTATGGATTAAAGGAAAAATTGAACAAAGAAGACAAGAGATCTTGAAGGCCATGCCATTTGTTGTGGATATGCTTGCGTTAATTGCCCAAGTATCAGATTGGGCAGCAGGAATACAAAAAGTTATAGAAAAAGCACCTCACTCCGCACTTGTAGACGAATTTGAGATTTTTGTAAAAGAAACAAAAATTGGGGCCAGTAGGGCAGAAGCTCTAAGAAATTTATCATGGAGAATTGATGCTCTTCCAATTTCTTCATTTTGTGCCACTCTTATTGCAGCTGACTCAGTTGGTGCAGATATTGCTCCTATCTTGAAAACACTATCAGTCGAAATGAGACAAAGAAGATCAGCAGAAGCAGAGAAAAAAGGAGCAGCAGCTGCAACTAAAATACTTGTACCAATGATTTTCCTGATTTTACCTGCGGTTATTCTCATTGTTATGGCACCTGTAGGGCTCCAACTTGCAGGAGGTAATTAGTGATTATTATAAATAAAAGAAATAATCTTACACTTGCAAAAAATGTAAAGTTGGCCGATAGCTTTTATGATCGGTTAATGGGAGTCATGTTTATTAAAGAAATGAAAGGTATGGATGCTCTTTTATTGTCACCGAGTAATTCAATTCATAATTTTTTTGTTCGTTTCGCGATTGATGTAGTTTTCATAGATAAAAAAAATAGAGTAGTTAAGATCATTAGGGAATTTAAACCATGGCGAATGACAAGAATTTATTTTACAGCAGTGAAAGTCTTAGAATTACCAGCCGGGAAACTTATAGATGATATTGATGTGGGAGATGAGTTAGAGGTTAGATATGTATAAACTTGTAGGAGTTGGAGGAAGTAAAAGAGGAAACGAAATTATCTTAAATGATGGTGCCAATATACTTGGGCGATCTCATGAGTGTGATCATATTCTTGATGTCGAAGGGGTATCTAAAAAACATATGCAAATGACAGTCTCGGGAAGTAATGTTTTCTTAGAAGATTTAAATTCATCCAATGGGACTTTTGTAAATGGAAAATTAATAAAGAAAAAGACTATTGAGGATGGAGATAAAATTGCATTACCCAATCTCATTTTTCAGTTAGTTTACGTAAAAGAAAAAAAGAAAATTGTTAAAAAGAAAGTTTTAAAATCAGATGAAGAAGATATTGATTTCTCAAGAAATGAGGTAGCTCCTAACAACTTATTAGGAAGGGTAAAGCACCTATTTAAACATAAACTGATGAATGTCATTTATAGTTTTAATGAACAGTATGAGTGGAATGTCTTACTAGGAATATTTGTCTTTCTTTTTATCTGCGGGAATATATATTTATCCGTTGGTCCTGTTCTTAGTCTGACAGAAGAAATTGTATTTTCCGAGATTCGATCTCGAGGTAAGCAGTATGCTGATGAAGTCGTAAGAATAAACTCGATACATTTAAGCCGTGGTGATTTGCAAAGAATAGATACTCTTTTTCTAGATAAACGACAAAGTGATGGTGTTGAGTCCTATGAATTGTTTGATATGGAAGGAAGAATTGTCAGACCATCAGCTAAGATAGATACAAATACAAGAGATATCTTCAGTGTTAATGCTCTTAATAAGTTTAAAAAATCGGGACAGTATACAAAAACCTATGTCGATAGAAACTTGGGGGAAGGTGTTATTGGGATTGCTAAGACATTAATGGTAAACAACCTAAAAACAGGGCAGAATGAACCTGTTGGAATCATAGCCTTAAGATTTAAACCAGACTCAATGTTAAGATATAATGTAATGAATTCAACTGCTTATATGAAGGCATTGATCTATACTGGCATGCTCGCTGTATTGTTTTACGGTATAATATATTACATGACTTTAAAACCTATAGATGAAGTCCGTTTTCAAGCTGAAGAGGTGATGAGAGGAAGACGTAAAGAAATTGAATCAAAAGTGCTTTTTAGTGAATTAAATCCACTAAGTAAGACTTTTAACGGCGTTCTCATGAAGAATCGAGAACTTATGAATGAGGATGTTGGTGAATTTGCTGAGATGGAAGAAGATGGATCATATGTAAGTATTTTACGAGAAATTATGTTGGGAACAGATGGCCCAGTTATTATACTTAATTCGGAGAAAAATGTTGAGTACATCAATGAAGCAGGTTCAGACCTAACAGGAATGAGAGAGAATCTCATTCAAGGTCAAAATATTTTGGACTGTGCAACTAATGAAGGTTTTGCGGGAACGCTTATTAAGCTTTGTGATAAT
>CAYFHZ010000563.1:0-2337 GCA_964342535.1 uncultured Bacteriovoracaceae bacterium
TCGTTTAATAAATTGATGTTCTTTTTGTGACTGTCGTATCCTTAAATAAATGTCACAAGGAACTTGCTCTAAATAATCAAAAAGATCAATGTCGACTGGCATGTATTCTGGCTTTTGCCGCTTGTGAGTTAAAATCATCTCAGGAGTGACACCAAGTAATATACCTGCATGCCTAATAAGTATTTCCCATGTAATTGGTTTTTTTAACCTTAAAACATCGTGGTCTGAGTTATCAGTTTCCCCAATGACAATCATGGGGATATTGAGAAAATTATTTTTAATATAATCATTTATAAGCTTTGATGTTGGTTCACCGGCCACAGATTCCTCTGTTATTATTAACCCAATAGAAGGTAAGATTTTAATAAGTTCAATAACCTCTGCTGCATTTGCTCGCTCTATAATGTTCGTACCTGTGTAGGTCTGAAGGTTTAAAGAGTAGAGCTGCCTAAGCTTTGAATTGTCTTGTACTAAAATTGTTTGACTCATGAAGTTCATTTTAGCATGAGTTAAATTAGTTAATTTAAGTAAAAATGAAGTGAAACGAAGTATTGATTAATAATCGACTTTTTGTCCCTTTAAATTCAACAACTTACCGCTAAAGTCGAGTTGTTCAGGATTAAAGGCCAATTGCTTTCCGTGACCACTAGGGTGGTCAATAATGTATGTTGGGATTGCCCACCCAGGCAGTTCATTCCTTAGGGAATTATAGAGATATCGACCTGTTTCTATTGGCAAATTAAAGTGCATGGCACCTCTGGCCTGATCTGGGTGATGAAGATAGTAAGGTGAAAATTTAAGGCTAATTAATTTATAGAACAAATTCAGAAGATCAGCTTTGGTATCATTAATACCTTTTAACAATACCGATTGAGTTAAAAGATCAACTCCGCACGACTGGAGCCTTAATAATTGTTGAGATGTGAAGGTGTCTAATTCGTCTATATGGTTGGTATGTAAAACAAGAATAACTCTTGTAAATTCATTTGATGCTTGTTTGAAAAATTTAATAAGTTCATCATCTATTCTTTCAGGAAGAATGACTGGGGTCCTAGTGTGGAATCTCAAAAAAGGTATGTTTTGTTTAATCAGGGTAGCTTTAATTTGAATAAGTTTTGAGGTTGAAAGAATTAAGGGATCTCCACCAGTTAAAATAACTTCATTGACTTCAGGGTGAATGGATAGATAATGGGCCAATTTGTCCAAACTATGCTTAAAGACTTGATCTTTTTCGGTCAATTCATTTTTTCTAAAGCAGTACCTACATAGTACTGGGCAGTTCGTAGTAGGAGTAAAGAGAATCCTATTTTTGTAGCGATGAATAATTCCATTACCCTTTGCATTTTTCTTATCCCCAATAGGATCAAGGGTTCCGTTGTCAGACAGTTCATTGGAATTCGGAATAAATTGTTTCCATAATGCTGATTCATGACCACTTTCTTTAATTCGTTTATAAAGCCTTTTAGGAATAAAACAAGGATATTTAAAGTCACCGTCTAAATTGAGATTTAGGTCTTTCTTAATAAATGCTAAGTCCTTAATGGCTTCTCGATAAGCATTTTGCCATGTATTTTGATCAGCTTGCGCTATTTCTTGGGCCATAGAAAAAACTTAGTATTGAAAAACATCCAATAAGAATAAAATAATAGAGCATAAGTTGAGTGTTTGAAAATTGGGATGTTCTAAAAACAAGGTAGATACAAGCAAGAATAATCGCAATGTAACTAGGAAATAGCAGAAGATATAAATTCTTTTTAAGTTTATTTACTTTCATATTGAAATGGTAACAACCTTAATAGCAGCTGTCATTATTCTTTTGGTATCTCTTTTTTTATATTTTGTATTTTTTTGACATGAAAATATTTATTTAAATTTGTTTGCAAACATTCAGCATATAAAATTAATCCTTGTGGTAAAGACATAAGATTTAATGGACGTATTGGCCTATACTTACCTCGCGTATTTCCACCACGGTATTTAATATAAACTAAATCTTTTGTTTTAATGTATTCTTTTAACTCTTGTAATTTTTGCGGTAAAATATAGGCTTCAGGTTTTTGAAATGAGTTTAGTTTAAAAAGAAACGCCATCTCCTTAAGAGGTTTTTCTTCTTGATCTTCTAAGAAACGAAGTCCTTCAATGAAAACCTTCAAAGCTGTAAAAGCATCTTGTAAAGCCTGATGGTGTTCAAAGTTTACTCCATAATACTTAGCTAGTGTGGATAGCTTAAAGTTTTCAGGAGAATTCTTCTTCTTTTTATAAAGGGACCTTGCAAATCGACATGAATCATATACATCAGATAAACTTGGTCCAAAATTATAGTCATGCATGCCCTTA
>CAYFHZ010000564.1:0-2337 GCA_964342535.1 uncultured Bacteriovoracaceae bacterium
TTTTATTAAGAACCATTGTTCCAGATAGTACTTTAACTTAGAATAGTATGAAAGGATAATATATGGACTCTGACTTAAAAAAGAAAATTTTAGCACATTCAAAACAAGAAATGCTTGGTCTGACAAAAATGCTTTCAAAAACAGTCCATGATATCAATAACCCACTGGCAGTCATGATAGGCCAATTAAGTATCTTTGAGCTTATGCAAGAAAGAGGAAAACTTACAGAAGAAAAACTCCAAGTAATCATTGAAAAACTAAATAATTCATCTAAATTATTTAAAGAAAGACTTGATGACCTAAGAGGTTATTATAAAGTCTCACAAAACAATGAACAATATGAATTCATTCATAAAGTTTTTCACGCTATAAACTATTACTTTGAAAATCAATTTTATACAGAGAATATTATTTTTGAATTTAATTGTTCTCAAGATGTAAAAGCTCAAATCGATATAGATAATCTTTTATACTGCATAAAAGCTTTAATACAAAACTCCATTGAGTCTTTATCTCAGCTAGAGACTGAGTCCAAAACAATAAAACTTACATGCCAAGAATCTTCAAATAATATGTTAGAGTTTATCATTCAAGACTCTGGTAATGGACTTGATCAAGAACTTTCAAAAATTCTTGAGTGGGGCCATACAACAAAGTCACTACCTCATAGTGGACTTGGTCTTTCTATTGCCGAAATGTTACTAAATGATGTCAATTCAACATTAAAATATGAGAAAACGACTGAGTATACACAATTTTCCTTTCAAATACCCTATAAAAACGCATAGCAATATTTACAAAGTCCTTAAAGTTTAATAACTTAACTAAATTAAATTTCTGAGGAGCATAATTATGGGTATGGGTAGAAAAAAATCTGTTCTTAAAATGAAGAGAAAGAAAGCTCAAGCTAAGAAAAAAGCTAAGCTACAAGCAAAAATCCAAAAGTAATAAAAAAGAGGTATTATACCTCTTTTTTTTATGATTTGCTTTATAGACTGCTATATTAATAGTCCAACAATTGATTCTATAAATGAATTCGTAGAATTAAATCCAACCCCTTGGACCTACCATGTACCATCTCAGTATGGTTTATCATCCCTTTTAAACTTAAAAAAACAACCAAGTGCTATTATTTTATTAGGAAGTTCTGCAAATGTTTATGAAAATAGACCTTGGCAGAAACCACTTGAAGAATATTTAAGAAAGCAATTAAATAAAAAAATACCTATGTTAGGAATTTGCTATGGACATCAACTTATGGCCCATAGTTTTGGATGTAAAGTTGATTTTATTAATACTAATCAAGAAATCATAAGAGAAGTACGAAGTATCAACTTTCACTCAAATTGCTTGAATATTTCAAGTATGTCTCTGCCTTATACTCATGGCCAAATAGTAACAACGATTACAGATGAATTTAATGTATTAGGTCAATCACGCCATTTTGAGTTTGAATGTATTCAACATAAATATCTTCCCTATATTGGAATTCAAGCACACCCTGAAGCCTCTAGAGAGTTTATAGTAAAAGATTGTTTATATACTGATAGCGTTGATTCTATTCAAAGAAATGGTCATAACTTTCTAGTTTCTTTTATAAAATACGCCCAGTCAATTTGACTGAAATTCCATGTTTTTAATGGTTCAAAAAATTCTCCAGATGTATCTAAACAAGTAAAATCATAGTCTTTATTAAAGAGAGTGAAACTTAGTTTAAAGGCATGTAAATACATTCTATCTGCTGAAGTTCCTTTATATCTTATATCTCCAAGTATACTTGCACCTAAACTTTGTGCCACCACTCTTAGCTGATGAGTCTTTCCAGTAAATGGCCTGAAAATAATCATTCTTAACGAACTTAGATAATTATAACTTATAAACTTTGTAAAAGATGGATTCTTCATACTTCTGGTAAGTTTATATGAACCTGATCTGGCCTTAATGAGATCGCCCTTTACTTGTCCCATTTTTTTTTTGGGTTTTATATCTGTCAAAGCAATATAAAATTTCTGAATTTGTCTCTCCTGAAACAAGGATTTCAGTGCTTTTTCACTATCCTTTGTTTTAGCAAAGACCATTAAACCAGAAGTAGCTTTGTCTAGTCTATGAACTCCATAGAGCTGAGAAGATTGTTCTCGTAACCTACTCAAAAGACCAAGTTCACCATGAAAATCAATATTAATAGGCTTATTAACAATCAAAAAGTCAGAATTTTCATATAATATTGGCACCATAGAAGCTATTTTATTAAAAAATTATTACTCTAGTCAATTTTCATATATAATCAGTTTATGCAATATTGGAAAACACATAGAAAAGACCTTATTTTAAAAGAAC
>CAYFHZ010000565.1:0-2335 GCA_964342535.1 uncultured Bacteriovoracaceae bacterium
GAAAAATAAAACTACTTATATCGACGACAATTAATCGTTTCATGAAAATATCCCTAGTAAAAAATTTTAAACGATTCTACGCTCTTGATGGGATACTGTAAATTAATTAAGCATTGTACTATTTACTGGAGACATCCCTTTATCTCCTTGGGGAAACCAACCTTCTTGTGCTTTACGTAAATCAATTCGATCTGGATCATTTCCAATAACAGTAGTATCCGCCATAACATCACCTAGTCGATGCCCCGAATCAAGTCTAAATAAGAGATAAATTTCAAGTAAAACTAAAGGAATGAGTAAAACGACCGTTATAATGAGCCCCCATGGAGGAATAATAGAAAATGATATTGGAATGATCAAAGGAAGATTTCGTACAAAGGACTGTTTCGTACTGCAGGGCTTCCCGTCTTCAAGGGAAATAACAGCAAAACCTATCGCCTTCTTCCCGATTGATTGACCACCATAAAGGGAATCACAGATGGCCAAATAAAAAAGCGAAATAATAACTCCAAAAGGATAGAATATAAGGGCCAAGATAAAAACAATAAATAAATCAATTGCCTTCGCAATTAACCTAGATATTCTTGCTGTGTGTATACTCGATTTTAAAATATATTTCCTTAGCATCTTAATACCTATTCTATAAAAGTTTTAAATATATAGAAATAGTTAATTATACGCTAACGCTTGGCAAAATTAAACTAAAAACTCGATTATATGTTTAATTTATGTTAATTTGTACGTTGAATATTAAGGAGAATAATATGAGTAATGCAGTAAGTGTAACTAAAGAATCTTTTGAAAGCGAAGTAATCAATTCTGATAAGCCTGTAATCGTTGATTTTTGGGCTGAATGGTGTGGACCTTGCAAGGCACTTTCTCCAGTTCTTGATGAAGTTGCTTCTGAAGTTGCAAACGCAAAAGTTGTTAAGGTTAATGTTGATGAGCAAGGAGACCTAGCTCAACAATACGGTATTAGAGGAATTCCTACTCTTATCTTTTTTAAAGGTGGAGAAGTAAAAAGTACTTTAGTTGGTAATCAACCAAAAGCTGAAATCCTTAAAAACATTAACGATCTTGTTTAATACTTAAAGATTATTTAAAATAAAAAAGGCTATCTCTTTAGGTAGCCTTTTTTTTTAACTATAGGAGAATCTGTGTCAACAATATTTATAAAAGAAGCCCTTGCAACAGCTCAAACTACACTTGATAAATTTATAGGTGAGGAAAAAAATATTGAACTTATATCCCAAGCAATTGATCATTTCACAACCACAATTAAAGGTGATGGAAGAATTATGGCATGTGGTAATGGTGGATCTATGTGTGATTCGATGCACTTTATTGAAGAACTTACTGGTCGTTATCGAAAAGACAGAGATCCAATCAGTGCTATTTCAATGGGTGACCCTGGACATATTACATGCGTAGCTAATGATTATGGTTTCGATCAAATTTTTTCAAGAAATGTCCAAGCGTGGGGGCGAAGTGGTGATACCCTACTTGCAATTTCTACTAGCGGGAATTCTGAAAATGTCATTAAGGCCGTTGATATGGCAAAGTCTAAGAACATGAAAGTTATTGGGCTATTGGGAAAAACAGGTGGAAAGCTTAAAGAAATGGTTGATGTTCCACTTATTGTAGATTGTCCAATAACTGACAGAATTCAAGAAATCCATATTAAAATCATTCATATCTTTATTGAAGGAATTGAAAGAGAAATTTTTCCAGAACATTATCTATAACTTTAACTTTTTTATGTCAGTTGGCCGATAATTAATAAGTTATCGGTCGACAGAATTAAAATAAATCAATCAACTATTTTCAAAATTCCACTATTTATTTCTTTAGCTCAACTAGGCAATTTTTAACCTTGATAACCCAAAACTCTTAAATCACTTAAAATAGTATTAATTATATTAAAAAAATTAGCTGCTTAGGAGTTCATAATGGAAGAAACAGGAATATCAGTCGTTAGTCAGTTCATAGGGTTTATTCAAGCTGGTGGGGTTTTTATGGCCGTCATTCTTCTTGTATGGCTTGTAGGTTTAGCAATAGCAATCGAGAGATTTAGAAAACTTGCTAATAAATTCGATGTTGATGGACCTTCATTTATGAACGAGATTCAAAGATATGTTCTTTCAAATGATATTCAAGGGGCAATACGAGTGTGTTCAGGAACTGCTGCTGCTCTTCCAAGAGTATTAAAAAATGGACTTAAGAGGGCCAATCAAGGAACAGAGCAAATTCAAAATGCTCTTGATGCTACTGCTCTAGAAGTTGTACCAAAAGTTGAAATGAGACTTAACTACCTGCAACTGATTGCAAATATCCT
>CAYFHZ010000566.1:0-2335 GCA_964342535.1 uncultured Bacteriovoracaceae bacterium
GGTTTCAGATCGCTACAGTTTAAATAGTGGATTTGTAAGTTTTGCCCAAGATGAGCAAAAGCATGTGTTTTATTCATGATGAATCCTTCTCGGAAAATACATTCCGTTTTAAATGTTTTCGGGGAGTGACCATGAGGTGCCCTTGGCTCTCAAGGATGGTCCCCTTAGGACTCATCAATGTCTGGAAATAAAAACGTCCTTAACGCTTTCAAAATATATTTTATTCTAAATAAGCCTTGTAGTCAATAAATTGATCTTATGATTTACAAAGCTCGTTCCATATTTTTGCAAAATCATCAACTTCATCTTCAAAAAAAGTAAGTTCCGGCGATCCAGATACAAAGTACTTGTAACCACCATACCCGCCATATGCATTTTTTGAATTAACTTGACCGCAGATTACGTGTGTGCCACTAGCTTTACTATAAAACACATTTTTAAATTGAGCGGATTTGGCATCCTTTAGTCGTGATCGTACGTAGTCTTTGGCATTCATAATAAATATTTCCTGCCTGTTTTCGTCGCTGAGATTGTTTTCAGCACTGTCACAACCGGCTAGGCCAGTTCCTAGAATCAGTAGCAAGCCTGATATGGATACAAAAGAAACAGCTCTCTGCTTAACTGTAAAAGCAGTACTCTGTGTTTGTTTATCATTGGATTTTTGTGTCATTTTAAACTCCTTTCAATACACAAAGTCACCAGGCGATTATCGCTCTGGTGACCGGGAGTTTAGAAGTTGCAATTACACAACCGCGACGATCTTTAGACCGGGGTCTTGGACATACATCGCCGCCCCCCGATCGTAAGAGATCGAAAGGCGACATCATGACGGCGATATCAGCCGGTAATTGCAGGGTTCTAAAGCCCCGGCGAATGCGCGCAAAAGCTCATTCACAGCAATACACTACCGTTCTATCTGACTTCTATCAAGTATTAAACACAAAGAGTGTTAGACAATTTTGCTTTATTTTCCTCTTTGTATTTGCTTAACCAAATGCAACCTGGTAACCTGGTGCCTAGTAAAGATTGATAAGGATAAGCTTAAAAGATGACGATAGAGGTAATAGATTTATTCGCGGGCCCAGGTGGGCTGGGAGAAGGCTTCTCCTCTATTACTGAAAAAAATAAAAAACTTTTCAAAATAAAAATATCTATCGAAAAA
This sequence comes from uncultured Bacteriovoracaceae bacterium, assembly GCA_964342535.1. GTDB lineage: Bacteria > Bdellovibrionota > Bacteriovoracia > Bacteriovoracales > Bacteriovoracaceae. The sequence continues at coordinate 1,163 of CAYFHZ010000566.1, forward strand.
GAAAGTTTTGCCCATCAAACTCTCACTTTGAGAGCTTTCTTTAGACAATTTGATAAGCCTCCTATTGAGTATTATCAATACTTAAGAGGTGAAATCACCAAGGATGTGCTTTTTGAAAAACATCCACAAGAAGCTGAAAAAGCCATACTGGAAGCATATTGTGCCGAATTAGGCGGAGATAACTTTCCTCATAAAACTGTCATTAAGCGTATCTTGAGTCAAGTCTCAGACCCTAGTAACTCCATTGTTATTGGCGGTCCACCGTGCCAAGCGTACTCTTTGGTTGGGCGGTCAAAAATGTCTAAAAACCAAGATTTTCAGAATGATCCTAGACATACCCTCTACAAAGAGTACCTAAGAATTATTGCTGACATCCAGCCAGTAGCGTTTGTGATGGAAAATGTTAAAGGCATTTTATCTTCAAAACTAAATGGTGAATATATATTTGACCGGATACTGGAAGATATTAAAACACCTTCAAAAATCACAAATCCTAAAAAAGTAAAATTTAAAACATCTGAGCAATACACCATTTATTCTTTATCAAATGCTGGCAAACCAGAAAAATTAAATCGTAATGATTTTATAATTAAATCAGAAGAATACGGCATACCGCAATGCCGACACAGAGTAATACTTCTTGCTGTGAGAAATGATATCAGAGGCATCCCCTCTATATTAAAGCCCACTAAACAGCCCACACCCGTAGAAGATGTCTTGGCTGATCTTCCACCACTTAGATCTGGACTGTCCAAGAAACTCGATAGCTTTGAAAACTGGAAGAGTGTAATTTTAACAAGGTTTAAGCAGTGTGATGTCTACGATGGCTTAACAAGAGGCGATGAATTTATACCTTATGAAGTAAAACCAAGAGTTTTTAAGAAGTGGTTTCACGATAGAAAGATAGAAGGTGTTTTAAACCATAGCTCGCGCGCGCACATTGAATCTGATTTGCACAGATACCTCTATAGTGCCGAGCATGCTATCAGGCATGGTAAAAGCCCTAAACTTGAAGACTTTCCAAAGGATTTGCTACCAAATCATAAGAATGTAAAGTCAGCTATAAAATCCAAATCTTTATTTAATAAGGTTCAAAATTTATTAAAAGAAGAAGGTGTTGAATTTCGTGTTGGTACTGCCGGGGGAGGCAATCAAGCCTTGCAGCCATATTTG
>CAYFHZ010000567.1:0-2326 GCA_964342535.1 uncultured Bacteriovoracaceae bacterium
ATATATATATGTATATTATTTTATTTCGGCCATGACAGGGCAGTGATCACTGACTTCATCAAAGCTAACGCCCATATCAAGTTCTAAGGTAGGTTGGCACTTCAATTGTTTACAATGGGCCATATTTTGAGACTGAAACTGTCTTTTATTTAGAAAATCCGATGAAACAAGAATATGATCTAAAGTAGATGGATACTGTTGATAATCATCAACTCCTCCCCACCAATATGATGAGCATGCTAAATCTCCAGTTGTATCAATAAGGTCCATTTTACTTACTTCCCTTTTAAAACGTCTATAGTTTTCATTTTTAAGGGAATACTCGGTAGAATTAAAGTCACCCATGATAACGATATTTGAAACACCAGATTGTTTTAATTCAGAAGTTACTTTATTTAATACTTTTAATTGTTTAAACCTAGTCGTTATGCTTTTAGGCTGTCCACCTGACTTAAGATGAACCGCAATAGCATAAAATATTTCGCCAGAATCTAATTTTTTGAACTTTGCTATCGCAAGTGGACGTGAGCCATAACGACAATTATTTGAAGTAATGACTCTACCTTTTCCTGGGGTAACTGTTCTGTAGTCTTCATGGAAACTAATGAGTTTTACCTTCTTTGTTTTAAATATAAAACCTAGTCTTTGGTCATGAGCACCTCCACACTTTGAAAGAACAGTTGAGTACTCTCTTTTGTAATTAGATTCTATCATTTCGATAAATATTTCACGCTCATTAATTTCTTGCACGGCCATAAGATCAGCTTGAATTTCATTTATAGTATGAACAAGGTGTTTTTTATTTGTTGGTGTATGAGATCTTGTATCATAATCAAAATTTCTAATATTGTAAGACGCTAGCTTAAAGCTCTCTGAACTAAATACATGACCTGAGTAAAACATGGAAATTGTAAGCATTAAAGATAGTTTTAACATTTTCATTCTCTCTCCTGAACGATTTATATATATGTATTAGTAAAAAAGATCATATATATAAGTAAATCTTATGTGACTAGGGAAGCATTTGTATCTCTATAATTCTACTTTGGCAAGTTATTTTGGGGTATTAGACAGTATTTCTTAATGTTAGTTAATTTTTCTTGACGGAGTAGCTTAGGGTATTTAAAAGGGTACAAACGCTGAGAACGTTTTGAGAGAACAGGGAGATTATATGATCAAATGTATTTTTATGACGACAATTGCAATGCTTTCACTTCAGTTATGGGCCGATGATAACAACCATTATCACCAAGAAGAAATGATTGAAAGTTTTGAACTCGTACAAGTCGTCGAAACTCCAGGTGGGTTAGAATATGAAATTCCACTTGGAAGCCAGAAAAAACCTGACTTTATAAACTTAAGTAATTCGAATCCAGTATCAGTTGTCGGTGATCTTAAAGACATTATCATGATGACAAAAGATCTTATTGCTTTAGGTAAAGAAATTTATAAAATTATTGAAGCAGGAAAACCTGTCGTAACTGTTAGCACTGCACCGATTGAAATTTTACCACGAGATGAGGCCGGTGCTCTTATCGATGCTTTCCAGCTAGAAAATTGGAAAGAACCGGTTTCTGTTAAATACCGAGTAAAAGCAAAAAACTATTTAGGAATGAATCCAATTGTATTTGAGTTCATTGTGATCTTTACTTATGGTGGTAGTTACAATGGTCATGGAGCCTATATAACAGGTGCTCAAATTAAGCCTACGAATCTTGATGTTCTTTGGGGGTTTGATTTTAGCGCTGAGTTTAAAGTTCAAACTATTATGAACCAAGGAACTTCAGTTGATCCGATTGCAGGTGCAGTTTTATCTTTAGATTATAAAGTGAATACTGTATTTCAAGATCGTCAGCAAAGTAAGATGTTTTTTATAAATGGTCATGGAAAAATAACAGCATACTAATTTATAAGTAGCTTACATTAACTTGAGTACCCACTTCATCTAAATATCTTTTAACTGTATATTCACATGACAAATGCCTTTCATTTATAAGGCATTTGTCACATATTCCTAATCCTCTACAACTTGATGCTATAGGGATATTATGGTCTCTTAACCATTGAAGCATTGTTAAATCTAAATCACTTGTTATAACTTCAAATTGCTTAGTCGTTTTAGATGATTGGCCATATACAGTTATTTGCATAGTAATGAAGCCTCGGCTCGAGGGTCTACGATAAAACTACCTTCACTTGCTGATTGAAAATATCCCCAAACGATTCCAAGGTTTTTAGCATTATAAACGGGAATATCTAGTTTTAAAATTTCTTCTATCTGTTCAGGTGCACTTCGCTTTGATTCTATAATTAAACGAACAGGATT
>CAYFHZ010000568.1:0-2323 GCA_964342535.1 uncultured Bacteriovoracaceae bacterium
AAAAATTTCTTTTGTTGAATTATAAGTATCGATGCTTGCAATACCATCAATACGAGAGAGATTTTCCTTTGTATTAAGTAACCAGTTTTGATGCTCATCTGACTGTTCATCAAAGCCAATAATAGAGTAATAATTAAACCAAGCTTTTCGCTGCTTTATATGTCTAACTCTTAAATCTTTAATTCCTTCAGGTAAATCACTCTCTATAGCTAAAACTTCATCCTTTGCAAGTTGTTCTATTTCAGCAATATCATCAATTTCATCTTTGAGTTCAAGTTTAATTCTAGAATATCCTTGGGTTGATTCTGAAGTTATTTTACTTATTGCTTGAATATCTTTTACCGCTTTCTCTAGAGGATAAGTTATGTACTTTTCAACTTGTGCAGGGCCAGCCCCAGTCATATTCGCAGTAATTTCAATTGTTTTACTTTGCCAATTCGTAATGAGGTCTCGCTTCATCGAAGTCAATGATAGGACCCCAAGAATTAAAATAAGAACACTTAGGAGGTTAACGACAAAGCTGTTATCAAGGAAGTATTGAGTGAGTTTTTTCATGAGCACTTAAACCATTAAATTTTTTAAAACTGAAGTCAAAATGTAAAAAAGTGAGGCCATCTTAGCCTATAACTCCTTAAATGAGCAGCTTAAAGATACTTAAGTTATTATTATCTCTCAAGTTACCGGATAGATTGAACTTTACCATCAAATTACGTATGATATTTTCAAGATACAAGGAAGTTCATGAACAATCTAATTAGACCATCTGCTATTATAATCAGTCTTTTATCCATTGTTTTCATTGTTTTATGGGGTTTAGGTGCAGCTCTCGTACCCCTTCTATTCTCTTTTGCCCTAGCTTATCTTGTTTTCCCGCTCATAAAACGGTTTGAAGACAAAGGACTGAATAGAACTTATTCCGTACCAATTGTATTTTCATTTTTTGTCATCATTGGCTTACTGATTTTGGCCCTGGTTATTCCAGGACTTATTAATGATGGAAAAGCATTTCTAAAAGAACTTCCGCAGAACTTGACAGTCGCCGTTCAAAAAATTGAAAAACTGGCATCTAGTGCTGGCTACCAGGTTGACTTAAGTAGGGACAGTATTGTCGATTATATCAAACTACATGCATCAGATTTATCAAGTGGAGTTTTAAAAAGTCTCACAAATGGATTAAAAATATCTTTTGTAGAGGTATCTAAGTGGCTACTAACCATTTTAAACTTATTTCTCATTCCCCTCTTTTTCTTTTATGTCATAAATGATTACGAAAAAATTTCTAAAGAGATTTCCTCATTCATACCCAGTTATATAAAACCTAAACTAAAACATTATTTAGATTTAACAAATATTGTTTTAAGTGGTTATATTCGTGGCCAATTAATGGTGGCGCTAGCTCTTTCTATTTTATATGCAATAGGACTCTCTATAATCGGATTAAAGTTTGGGCTTCTCATTGGTATTTTATCTGGTCTTATAAGTATAATTCCTTACGCTGGCTTCTCTATTGGTTTTATATCTGCAATTGTTGTTGGTCTTGCGAATAACTCAAGTACCTCTCAATTTCTAGGAATTATAATTGTCTTTTTCATTGTTCAAATGATGGAAGGTTTTATTATCACACCCAAGCTGGTTGGAAACAAAGTGGGCCTCAGTGCATTTCTAACTATGCTTGCGCTAATTATAGGTGGAAATTTGTTTGGTATTATTGGCATGCTCATTGCTATTCCACTTGCAGCAATAATCAAGTCAATTTTATTAGAACTTAAAAGAGAGTATCTGGAACTAGATTTTCATAAGTGCTAATTTTATTCAAAATACTTGATTATAAACAAACCACTATAAACACCTAAAATTACGTTTATTTACATTTTTCAAAAATGGAAAATTATACAAATATGACCAAAAACGCTACCACTTAACGCACGGCAATGTTAAAGGTTCTTCATATTTATATAAGGAATCTAAATGAATAAAATAATAATTGCTTTAGGTGCAGATCAATTTCAAAGAGAAAGAGCTGTCGTAGGACTTGTGCAATCTTCAGAATTTCCAGTAGTTTCTGTGATTAAGGATGGCAGAAATAATTATAATTTATATTTTGATGAAGTCATAAATAGTTCCCCTTATGAGCCCGAACAACTTTTAAAAGACACTATTCATTATTGTCAAAAAAATTCGTTAGAACCAGTTGCTGTAATACCTATAAATGACTTTGTGTTAAATTCATCTAAAATTTTAGCTGAGTATTACTCATTGCCAGCTCATAGTAAGGAAACAATTAAAATATCAAGAGATAAAAGCTTATCAAAGAAAGCATTTA